>NZ_KV830617.1:0-140209 GCF_001836805.1 Staphylococcus sp. HMSC062A01 | reverse complement strand
TTAGTCATCAGTCCAATTTATTATAGAGCCAAAAAAACTAACTTAAATTCAGATACAATTTAAAAAAATAAAAATAGAGATAGGACTGAAATGATTTCTCTCTCATTGTCCTACCTCTATAAAAATCCTAGTAATAACAGCTAAAGTAAAAACGTCTATTGCATTAAAAATTTAATTTTGTAAATTATTATTCAATATTTCTGTGGCACTTTGCTTTGAATCGTCATTAGGTATGAAATACCACAATCCATCGTCTTGAATACCACCCTGACCTTCTAATTGATGTCGGTTTACAGTTGTATTAGCATTTTTATAATTCATTCTAATATCATTCATGTCACTCAATGTTAAATCGGTTTTAACATTTTTCTGGATCTGATTAATTAATGATGGAAAATGCGTGAGCGCCGAAGTACTTGTCATCTTATTAGCCATTGCTTGAAGGATAAGTTGTTGTCGTTCTTGACGGCCAAAATCTCCTCCAGCACCTTCCTCTTTACGACTACGTATGAAGGCCATTGCAGTATCTCCATCCACATGAGTTGATTGACCTTTTACAAATTTAGTTCCTTTAGTGGTGAAAGTATCATTACTAGTAACATTCACACCGCCCAAAGCATCAATCATATCATGTAACCCATCCATATCAACTGTCCCATAATGATCAATAGGAACATTCATTAATTTTTCTAATGATTTAACAGCCATCGTTGGTCCACCATAAGCATATGCATGATTAATCTTCTCAGTCGTGCCTTTACCTACAATTTCAGCTTGTGTATCACGAGGTACACTTACAATTTCAGTAGTTTGTTTCTTAGGGTTAATAGAAAGAAGCATAATTGTGTCACTTCTTTCACCGTCATTCTCACTTTTACGTTGAGCATTTGAGTCTACACCAAATAATGCAATAGTAAATGGATCACCATTTGACAAACTTACATTTTTCGATCTCAATTCTGAATATTGTCTGTTTAAAGGATTATGTATCTTACCACTTGTAATAAAAATACTAGCTACTACAAAAATTGACGCAACTATTGCTAAAACAACTAATATTCCTATAAACCATGTAATTATTTTAACGGGCAGGCTCATTCGTCTATGCGATCTACGCATCCTACCACTCCTATTCTGTTTTATGAATTAATATAATTATTATATATTAAAATGATTAACTTTCTATACGACTTAAGAAGTAACTTTTCATAAAACAGCTATCAATATTATTAAATATGATACCCGCCATTTCGATTAATAATAGCTAGTATATCTTTGTAACATCCGTGATTACTAATAATGAAAGGGCCACTCTTAGCAAAGTCTAACGGTTCGCCATTTAATTGAGTCATTTTCAAATTTAATTCTTTCGCAAATAAAAATTGTGCTGCAATGTCCCATGGCTTTGGGTTTGTATTAATGTGAGCACCAAATTGTCCTTTAATCACTCTTACTGAATCTAAACCACATGAACCAATATTCCTCACACTGAACGAAGCATCGTATAATGCTTTGCTTGTATCATCATTTATATATTGAGTCCCAAAAGAGATAATAGCGTCTTGCAATTTTAAGTCATTAGGTGCCACCAATTGTTGCCCATTAACAAATGCACCTTCACCCGCTATTGCTTTATATAATTTATCGTGAGGATAATCATATATATAAGAAAGTTTAGGTTCGCCATCAACAAAATATGCGATGATAATACAATAGTCTTCTTGCTGTTTTACTAAATTAGCTGTACCGTCAATTGGATCCATAATCCATAAATGCCCTTCATATGGCCGAATCATGCTATTATCTTTTTCTTCACCTAATAATTGGTGACTTGGAAAGTGTTCAGCTAAATACGCTTCAAATTTATTTTGAAGTTGTTTATCTACATTTGTAACTAAATCAAATCGATTTATTTTAGTGTCAGTAATCATATCTGTTATCAAATTGGGAATAACATCATCGAGATGTTTTAACCAATCCATGATATGCGCATCTATATTATGAAGTTTGTTTTGCATGATTTCACCTCAACTATCTATTTCACTTTATTGTATCTTACTGCTCATATTTGTCATAGGAATTTTTAAATGAAGACACAAAAAATCGGCTAGTCATCTGCTAGCCGACAAATAGAAAGGAAAGTAAGTAATAAATATTGAAGATGTTTTCGATGTAACTTGAACGATTCACAACAAGCTATCTGTTATATAGCTTCTACCCCTTTGTTTGAATTCGTTCTCCCCTGTTACAAATATTATAATAGCATAAATCATTTAATTTTGTAAGCGTTTTCCTAATAAAAAATGTTTAATTTTACACGCATAATCTACTAAAGTACTGAAAATGTCTTCATACGCAGTGTTATGTTATAATTAATGTAATATGTAATGGTTATAGGTGGTGTTTATGTTGAAGAAATTAGATCGCCAGAATCAAATTATTTCATTAATACAACAAGGTCATACAATTAATGCATCTGAATTGGCGCAACACTTAAATGTTTCTGTTCGTACAATTAGTCGTGACATTGTCGATTTAGAAAATCAAGGTGTTCAAATATATGCTCATAAAGGCAAAAATGGTGGATATCAGATTCAAAAATCTGAAGATAAAATAAAATTAAATTTTACTGAACAGCAGCTATTATCTCTGTATCTTACCTTAATAGAAAGCCAATCCTATTCAACATTACCATACACTAATGAGATTCAATCTATCATTAATCAGATTATCAATATTCCTAATACTCGTGTTCGTAAATCACTAAACCAAATGACTAATTTAATTAAGTTTGAAGATACAGAACAAATAACATTACCCCATCTATTTGCAGACATTTTAATTTATAGTTCTGAACGAAATGTTATGTTGATTGACTTTATTGATAATCAAGACACTATTGCCGAGAATGTCATATTCATTGGTTTACTATGTCGTAATGGAGAGTGGCTATCAATTATTTATGAAATCGGTTTAGGAAGAACAAGAGAATTACCAGTACTTGATATTTATGACATTTCTTATTCCTTTGAAAAGACCATTAAAACTTATGACATATCTATCGATAATTATACCCAATTTTTAAATCCAATCGAGACGACTGAATAATTTTCTCGATTGGTTCTCCTCATTCATACCTCTTCTACAATTTAATATCTTCAAGGAGTTGCATTGAATATGCTTCAATCCACAATAATGCGTCAACAACTCATAATTTTACTCACTCACGTTGAAAAAATAAGGTATTACTATTTAATGGACAATCGATTTTTAAATAGAGAAATAGAAGCGTATAACACATCCATTAAAAATTTTACTGACAGTTTACCGTTAACCCTTCAAAACAGTACTAATAACTCCAAGTCTAAATTCTCGATGCAATCAGATCAATTCTATTATAAATTATTAAATGATCTATCACTAAAACCACTACACGAATTCCATCAAGGGACGATATTAGTTGATTTACAACAACGTCAAGACCAATTGCATCAAACATTAGTTTATTTGTTAAATGAATATAAGTAAGTGAACCTCGTATATCACATTTGCAATTTCAATATCTAATCCATAATTTTTTTAATAGCGTAATAAACGCTTCAACTATCTCCTTCAATTCAACTAATTACCCAAGTCGCTTAAGCAATTAATTATAAAAATTATATAATATATATGTAAATTGTAATAAAAAACGTGAAACGCTATAATTGTAAGTGATTACAGTAATTAGGAGGATTCATATGCTAGGTTTCTCAGTCTATTTAGGTCAACCATTAAACAAATCATACATATTAAATATGGTTGATCTCGGTTACGACGTTATTTTCACATCACTACAAATACCTGAGGAAAACGATCAAACTAAATTGACATATTTGGGAGAATTATGCCAATTGCTAAAAGATGAATCGGTAACCTACATTATTGATATAAATCCATCATTACTGAATCAGAATGTTTATCGTTTTTTCGATCAATTTTCTAATGGAAACTTTGTTATTAGAATTGATGATCATTTTAATTATGATTTAATTGCAGATTTATTTCATCATAATTTACAGTGTTGTCTAAATGCCAGTACTATCACTACTGAAATTTTGGATACACTTTATAATCAAAAATCATTACCTAAAGTCTATTTTTGTCATAACTATTATCCCAGACCTGATACAGGTTTAGCTTTAAACCTTTTTGAAGAACAAAATAACCTCATTAGAAAATATGATGAGCATGCCTCAATTATGGCTTTTATTCCTGGAACTACATTGAGAGGTCCATTGTATAAAGGACTTCCTACCATTGAACAACATAGACACATGACATTACTTCAATCTGCACATTCACTATTAAAATATAACTTGGATTATATTCTTATTGGTGATACTGCAATCAACTATGCAGAAGCAGTTGCATTACAGCAGATGATTTATCACCGTCATTTCAAACTTCGTCTATCTTTTTTTGACAAATCATATGAACAACTCATTTTCAAACAACATACATCTCGTTTGGATGCACCTGAGAATGTAATACGCTCCAAGTATTCTAGATTAACTAAAGTAAATATTCCTCCAACCAATAACTTCAATTATTATCGCTATAAGGGAGACGTCACGGTTGATAATTCACTTAATCAACGTTACGAAGGTGAGCTACAAGTGATTAAAACAGAATTGCCTAATCATAAGGCGATTAATCATGTAGCAACGATATGTGATGAAGATAAAGTCGTTATTGATTTAATACAACCTGGTGACACATTTGAATTTATTACTGAAAAGGAGAAACGCTAATGGAACATTTAACTACTGAAAGCAGAAACATACAAACAATGCATTTAGATGAAATGTCGATTTTAGATGCTTTAAAAACAATGAATAAAGAAGATCAACTAGTAGCTAAAGCAATTGAACCTATTTTACCCCAGTTAAACAGAGTAATCGAACAAACAATTACCCGTTTTCGAGATGGTGGACGTCTAATATATATAGGAGCTGGTACAAGTGGTCGTTTAGGTGTATTAGATGCAGCTGAATGTGTTCCAACTTTCAATACGCATCCTAATGAAGTAATTGGCTTAATTGCTGGAGGGCAGCAAGCTATGACTGAAGCGATTGAAGGTGCTGAAGATAACTATGAAATGGGAATAACTGATTTGAAAACAATCCATTTAAATGAAAAAGATGTCGTTATTGGTATTTCGGCAAGTGGTCGCACACCTTATGTTAAAGGGGCATTAACATATGCGACTGAAATAAGTGCACTGACTGTTGCCCTCTCTTGCAATACGAATAGTGACATTAGTACTGTCGCTTCCCATGCACTTGAAGTCAATGTTGGTCCAGAAGTATTAGCAGGGTCTACTCGCTTAAAGTCAGGTACCGCTCAAAAGCTTGTGCTTAATATGATATCAACAATGACTATGATTGGTGTTGGTAAAGTTTATGATAACTTGATGGTCGATTTAAAAGCGACAAATTACAAACTTGAACAACGTTCCATACATATTATCGAAGAGATTTGTGGCTTAACTTTTAAAGAAGCTCAAGAACTCTATATAAAAGCCGACAATGATATTAAAATTGCAATCGTTATGAATTTATGTAACACAACTAAAAGCGATGCTCAATCAAGACTCGTAAATAATAATGGCATTGTAAAAAAAGCAATTCAATCTTAAGGAGGCAATGATATGAATAAGAATAAGGAACAACAATTGGCTCATCACATCTTAGATGCGGTTGGTGGCATTGATAATGTGGACAACATTATCCATTGTATGACACGTGTGCGCCTCAAAATTAACGATGAGACACAAGTTGATTATCCTAAACTTAAAAACATAGAAGGCGTGCTCGGAGTCGTACAAGATGAGCGACTTCAAATTGTAGTCGGACCTGGAACGGTAAATAAAGTATCCGCAGAAATGGTAAAGCTAAGTGGTGTTCAATTAGGTGAAGATATCCCCCATCGTAGCAACACGTCAAATATTAAAAATCAAGCAAAACAATATAAACGTGAATTCCAACAAAAGCGTAAACAAAGTAAAATGAATACAATTTTAAAGTCAATTGCTAATATTTTCATACCTCTCATACCCGCATTTATAGGAGCAGGACTTATTGGTGGTATTGCAGCTGTATTGAATAATTTTATAACTGCTGGTACCATTTCAGCTGATTGGGTAAAACAACTTGTGGCCGTATTAAATGTCATCAAAGATGGCATGTTAGCCTATTTAGCTATTTTCACTGGTTTTAATGCAGCAAAAGTATTCGGTGCAACACCAGGCTTAGGTGGTGTTATTGGGGGTACGACTTTATTAACAGGTATTACTGAAGATAATCCAATTAAAAATGTATTTACTGGTGAACCCTTAATAGCTGGACAAGGTGGCATTATAGGAGTGATCTTAGCGGTATGGTTATTAAGTATAATTGAGAAAAAAATACATAAAATAGTTCCCAATGCTATAGATATTATAGTGACGCCAACAATTTCATTACTTATCATAGGATTACTAACCATATTCTTCTTTATGCCTATAGCTGGATTTATTTCTGATGGATTAGTAGGCGTAGTGAATTGGGTTATTGGTGTAGGTGGCATATTTAGCGGATTTATTATAGGTGCATTTTTCTTACCACTGGTTATGTTAGGATTGCATCATATTTTTACCCCAATACACATTGAATTAATAAATCAGTCAGGTGCAACATATTTGTTACCTATTGCTGCTATGGCTGGTGCTGGCCAAGTTGGGGCTGCATTAGCACTTTGGGTAAGATGTAAAAACAATACTACTTTAAGAAATGCTATTAAAGGTGCGTTACCAGTCGGATTCTTAGGAATTGGAGAACCGCTTATTTACGGTGTTACCTTACCGTTAGGTCGTCCATTCATCACAGCATGTATTGGTGGTGGCATCGGTGGTGCAGTTATAGGTGGCATTGGTCATATAGGTGCCACTGCTATCGGACCTAGTGGCATTTCATTATTACCGTTAATTGCCCATCAAAAATATTTAGGTTACATCATAGGATTATTATCTGCGTACCTAGCTGGCTTTATTTTCACATACTTCTTCGGTACGACTAAAGAAATGAGAAACTTAAACAAACTAGGTGATTAGATGACAAACATTTTATATTTAATCGACGAAAATTATGCTTCATTTTCTAAAAATGAAAAGAAATTATCACGATTTATATTAAACTCACCATATAAAGTTATTAGCATGTCGAATCAAGAGATTGCTAAAGAACTTGAAATGAGTGTTTCAACGTTAAATCGATATAGCCAAAAATTGATTAATCAAAGTTTTCATGAAGTTAGATCACAACTTGCGATGTTATTTCCAAAACAACAAACACCTTATAAGATAGAATTGCTTAACAATGAATCGGTAGATACTTTAAAAAAGAAACTTTATCATCGTGCAGAAGAAGCACTTCAAAAAAGTTCTACATTTGCAGATAACACAACGATTGATACCATATGCCAACATTTTAAACGTGCAAATAACATCTTTATCTTTGGTTATGGTGCATCATATGTCTGTGCGACAGATTTATATCAAAAATTATCTCGAATTGGGCTCAATGTCCAACTCGTTCAAGAAACTCATTTATTCACAACCATGTTGTCTACGCATGATAAAGAAGATTGCGTTGTATTTATAACTAATAATGGTGATCAAAGTGAACTTCGTGCAATGGTGAAAGTTGTGTCGGATTATAATATCCCTATTATTACAATTTCAAGTTCAGAGCATAATCACGTAGCTCAGCATTCTGACATTGTTCTGACATATGGACATTCAGACGAAAATGAATTACGTATGGGTGCGACAACTTCTTTATTTGCGCAAATGTTTACCATTGATGTTCTTTTCTATCGTTATATCGCACTGAACTATGAATCGTCATTAGACTTCATCACACAATCTAAAATGGCTCTTGATAATTATCGAAAATACCTATCTAATGTGGAATTTAAACATTAAGATTCCTATTAAAAATCAAGACATATAGAAGGTAATGAATATGAACAAGGTTTATTATTCTTCTTTTAACCTAAGTTATTCACAGTTAATCTGTTATTAAGTAATAACTATCACAAAAAGAGGTTGAGACAACGTTATTGTCTCAACCTCTTTTAAACATGAATCAAAGTACTTTGTGCCTTAGTTTAGTTTGAATAATGTGTTGATGATTTATAATATGATTTATTTAGTATTTTATCTAACTTTTCGGAATCCATCATTTTTATGGTGTCCGCGAACGAAGTAGTATACAGTTACCGTAGCTAAGAAGATAATACCAATCACTACAGAAATAACTGTTTCTTTGTTAAATAACATTCCTACTAATACGACTAATAAGAATAAAATCGTAATTGCACTTGCAAATGTACCGCCAGGCATCTTAAATGGATGTCCTTCAACTTTTTCAGGATGTAATTTTCTGAATCGAATATGACTAATTAAAATCATAAACCAAGGAATCATACCCGGTAAAATAGATGCACTATAAACATATACGAAAATACTATCTGCACCTTTAATAAATAAAGGAAGAATAACGTTTAATAATGCACCAACTAAGATACCTAAAGCAATGGCTAATACTGGGTAGAATGGTACACCATTTTTCATTACTCTTGTAAAAATTTTAGGCATTTGACCTTTTTGTGCTAATGTAAAAATCATACGACTTGCACTAAAGATACCTGAGTTACATCCAGATAATGCTGCTGTTAATACAACGAAGTTAATTAATCCTGCTGCAAATGTGATACCAATTTTTGCAAATGTAGCTACGAATGGGCTTCCTATTTCACCTAATTGGTTCCAAGGATAGATAGAAACAATTACGAAAATCGCTCCAATGTAGAAAATCAAAATACGCCAGATAACACCATTTACCGCACTTTTGATATTTTTCTGTGGATCTTTAGTTTCACCAGCAGTAATACCAATTAATTCTACACCTTGGTAAGAACCAATAACAATTGATAATGCAAAGAAGAAACCTACAAATCCATTTGGCATAAATCCATCATGAGACCATAAATTAGAGATACCAATCGCATGGCCACCATTACCAATACCGAAGAAGATTAAACCAAAACCTGCAATGATCATTAATACAATCGTTACAACCTTAATCATTGCAAACCAGAATTCAAATTCACCGAATGCTTTTACTGAAGTCAAGTTAGCTGCTAGTAATAATAGTACTGCAACCACACCAGGAATCCATTGAGGTAAGTTCGGGAACCAATAGTTCATATATTCACCGACTGCAATAACTTCACTCATACCTACTACAATCCATTGGAATATATTACTCCATGCCGTCATATAACCTGCAGCAGGGTGAATGTAATCACTTGCAAATGTTGCGAAAGATCCAGTAGTTGGATTTAAATAAATCATTTCTCCCATTGCTCTCATGATTAAGAATAAAAAGATACCTGCAATTAAGTACGCAAAAATAACTGATGGACCAGTCCATTTAATTGTACTAGTTGCTCCCATAAATAAACCAACACCGATAGTACCGCCAAGTGCGATCATTCTAATCTGACGTGCATTTAGCCCCCTATGTAATTCATTGTTATCCATTAAAATAACCCCATCTCTATTAAATCTAAGGTTCGAATACTTTTGTCTTTCAGAAAACCCTCTTTTGCTTTCCTTCTTTTCCCTTAAAAGTTTCTTTACCTTAATGAAGTCATTATACTATAATTTGACAAAATTAAAACATAAATTTTACAAATTTTTGAAATCGCTTCCATTAATGTTATGATTACTATTTTCAAACTTTAAAAAACATTGATTTTACAACGTTTTCATTAATAAAAACGAGTTATTTTTCACAATATTTTTTATTGAAACATTTCACTTTTACAAATAAAAATCATTTTATACTATTGCATATAATCAGTTCGATAGAAATGTATTGCTTAATGTTTCGTAAAAAATCGATTTAGAGTGTGATATACTTTTGATAGATTTTTACTGTTAGGTAAAAGGAGAATTAATGAATGCAGTCATTATTAAAAAAGAGCGTTAAAATTTCTATAATATTTGGCATTGTCTTCTTCCTATTAAATTATTTCAGTGCCAAGCATGATACAGTTAATCCACTAATAATAAGAACGATTATCGCAACTCTAACATTTTTCTTATTATATTTAGCTATATTTACGATTTTCAATTCAGATGAACGCAAACTTAAATTTGGCATTACGTTACCCATCTCTTTAATTGTTTGCTTAATTATAGGTGGAATCTTTTTTACACTTGAAATTGGAATTATTGCAGGGCTTATCATTGGCCTAGCAGCCGGTTTTATTTGGGAATGGATTGACAAACGAAATGGAGGTACAAATTAATGTCTGTCACAATAGGAATTATATTAATAATTGTCTTACTTATTCTTAGTTTAGTGCCAAATTACAAAGCGATGCAACAAGCTAAATCGCAAGGACAGAAATCAACCCGTTTTACAATTATGGTAGGTATTGATTTAATCCTCATCGTATTATTAGTTGTTACAATCATACTAAAATTATTTATTAACTAAACTCATATGATTTTCAGGCATTAAAAAAAGAGATGGAAATGGGTAGGAACTTTAAATGATGTTTCTACCCATTTCCATCTCTTTTTTTAACTATATTGCGTAATCTATATTCTTCCTTGTAATAATAAGTAGTAACCGATTGTAGCTAAAAGTAAATAAATCATTGTTCCAACTAAGAAAGAACGCATTTGAACTTTAAATGGTATATTTTTACTAAATATTGGACCTAATACTAAATTTCCTATGCCGATTATAATAGGACCTGCTAAAAAGAATAGGATAACTTGCCACGACATATGTTTACTCCTTCTTTAGCTCAAAGAAATGATTTTTAATTTCCTCAAAGCTTAAATCTTTACCTACAAAATTTATAGTCGAAAAATCTTGTTCTTCTGTCATCTCGTTAGTATTAATTATTACATCCAATCCAGCATTCATAGCACCTGTTGCTCCATTAGCTGAATCCTCTATGGCTAAGCAATGGGCTGGTGAATAATTTAAACGTTGAACAGCTGTTAGATAAAGTTCTGGATCAGGTTTAACCGCTCCAACATCTTCTCTACCAACAATAACATCGACATACTCATTGATACCCAACGCATTTATTGTAGGCATAATTTCTTCTCTATAACTACTTGTTGCAATCGCCATAGGTATGTGTCGTTGTTTCAAATATTTCATTAATGAAGAAACTGTATCAATAATGTCGAGTTCATGGCTCGTATCATAATGCTCATCATATATTTTTTGTTTCTTTTCTAAACCAATCTGTTGCTCAATATAGTCATGTAACCCTTGAGCGTGTCCTCCTATATGGCTTCGATAAAACTCCAGGGAAACAGGCTTCACACCATGAAAGGCAAGATGTTTGTTAATAATGTCGTATAGGTGTTTTTCTGTATCTATAATTGTACCGTCGAAATCAAATACTACAGCTTTATACATAAGTTTGCTCCTTTAATAACTACAATCACTGCTAATTTTATCATATGAATATTTGATTTTCACACTTCACTAATGAAATTACCAAACACATTTTAACTAATAAACAATCAACATTTTCATATTTATTTCATGTTAATTATCGTTACGTTTATATTACAAAAATAATTAAACCGAAGTTCATTCAAAAGTCCTAGTGATAATATCAAAAAAGAGTGATACAATCAGTGTGTATAAAAGAACGGTGTGCTTTATTAGAGAACTTTAAAGCTAAATGCTTTTTACATACGTTAAATAAATATAGGAGGTCATTGCATGTTGTTAGACAAATTTGAAACTTACATTATCAACATTGTAGGTTTAAAATCTAGATCAATTCGAAAACATTTAATCAAAGTCTGTAAAGACGTTAAATTTTGCGATTCATTTCAATATTCAATAATCAAACACGACGATATACCAGTTTTAGAAGTTAGCTTACCGAAGCAACAACTTCCATATTTCATTAGTTTTTTAAGTTTTTACCAATTTTCAATTTATCAGATTTTATCTCCTAAACGATTAAATACGCTATTAGATACTGAACAAACATATCAAGCTTCTAAACGTTTCGACTTAGCAATTGATGGCCTCCAAGATGCATTCATAAAAGATAAAGTCATTGATATTATGACTTATTTCTCAAATAATTATGAAATTAAATATACTTTAAATAACAACTGTGCAAGCGTATGTTGTGCACCTGAAACGTTTAGTAAATTACTACAAACTATTGCATGTAGAAATATTGATATTCTTTCAGCATCTTATAAAACACGTGCGATGCATAAAGCAAATATATCTTAGTAAAATTCGTGAGATTTTTATTAAAAAATATTTTAAGTTATATAGTTAATTTACACTAGTTTACAGAACAGAGGGAATAGGACAGAAATAATATTTTCTCAAAATTTATTTCGTTGTATCCCCAACTTGTTTAGCTTGTAGAATTTCTTTAGGAAATTCTCTTTGCTGGGGCCCCGCCTACCAGGCAAGGATGACTAGGTTTGAAAAAAGCTTGATTCAAGCGCATTTTCAAATCAGTCAGCTACTGACAAAATGATAAAGTAGGCTGAGACATTTTATTTTGTCCCAGCCTCTTTGTTTTTTAATTCTGTTCAAGCAATATCACACTCAACAAAAGTTTCTGGTTTTGTGATCAGTATAAAGCTAAGTTGGACAAATTACTAAGTATATTAAGCATTGTATATGAAAAAGCCAGTAGGTGAATAAATACTAATTCACTTACTGGCTATATTGATTAATTATTTTTTATCATTATCATCATAAACTAAATGTTCAAATGCTTCACGTACTTGGGGTACAGTCATTCCAACAACGACTTGTACATTTTTACCGCTTTTAACTAATCCGTGCGACATTTGTTCATGAGTGAAATATCCACTATCTTCAACTTTTGTTTCATCATTAACTGTTAAACGTAAACGTGTTGTACAATTAGTAACGTCTTTAATATTTTCTTTTCCGCCTAAACCTTCTAAATAATAATGTGCTTTCGCTTCATATTCATTGCTAGGTTGAAATCCAGAATTGTCAGTACTTCCATCGCTTTTTTTCTCTTTATAATCTTTTTTAGAGAATAATTTAACTTCTTCTTCAGCTCGACGTCCTGGTAATGGAATATCAAATTTCAAGATTAAGTATCTGAATACAACGAAATAGATACCTGAGAATATCAATCCTATAACAACTTGAGCTACATAAGTTAGCCAATGATTTTGTCCTAAAGGAATCCAGTTCGTCGCGATGAAATCAAGTAATCCACCGCCCATGTTACCAACAACACCGAAACCATACATAATTGTATCCATTGTCGCTGCTAATAATGCATGTATAACAAATAAGTAAGGTGCGATAAATAAGAATGTAAATTCTAAAGGTTCAGTAATACCAACAACTACCGCAGTTAATGTAGCTGGTACTAATAACGCAGCAACTTTTTTACGATTGGCTTTAGGTGTTGTAGAATACATTGCTAATGCGATACCGATAGCACCAAACACTTTACCGTTACCTTGTAACATGAAACCGTAATGGAATTGTTCTTTTAACGGTTTACTGCTTTCAGCAAATTCATTTAAATGTCTAAACCACTCTGCTTTAAGTCCGTCTTTTGCAACAACCGGACCTACTTCAATTGGTGCATAGATGAAGTGATGTAAACCAGTCGGTATTAACACACGTTCTAAGAAATGATACAACCAAACACCGAT
Source organism: Staphylococcus sp. HMSC062A01 (assembly GCF_001836805.1). NCBI lineage: Bacteria > Bacillati > Bacillota > Bacilli > Caryophanales > Staphylococcaceae > Staphylococcus > Staphylococcus sp. HMSC062A01. Next base: position 126,402 of record NZ_KV830617.1, on the reverse strand, counting down.
GTAGCCTGATGCGATAATGAAATGTTGCATTGATTCAATACCATTTTGTATTGTTGGCCAAACAACACAAGTAATTGCAGCTATTGGCAACATAACGAAGAATGAAATGGTTACAACAAATGTTAGACCTTGGAATACACCTAACATCTCTGGTAATTTTTTACTATAGAAACGATTATGTATCCATGTCACAATGGCAGAAATAATGATACCACCTAAAATATTAGTATCTAAAGTTTCAATACCAGCAATCGCTTTTAATCCAGTTACATTTTCTACACCTTTTTCTAAATTAGCACCAAATGTATGTGGCCATTGCGTTAAAATAGCGCTGATAAAGGTATTAAACATTAAATAGCCCATTAATGCAGCTAAAGCCGCATGACCAGGGGCCTTCTTAGCTAGAGATAAAGGCAATCCAACCACAAATACGATTTCCATATGATTGAAGATAACCCAACCACCTGATTCAATTACAGACCAAAATTTAAACCAAAATGTATGATCATTTGCTAATCCACCCATGATGGTAGGATTTTTAAATAATGTTGCAAAACCTAATACTATCCCAAAGAATGCAAACATTAATACAGGAACAATCATTGCACTCCCAAAACGTTTAATAGCGTTCATAATTTAACCCCCAAATCTTTCTATGTAGTACTTAAATATATCGTACATATAAAAGCGTTTTCTTAATATCTATTATAGTAAACGCTTACACTTATACAATGACATTGACCGATTTTGAAATAATTTTGTATAATCAGTTTATGCTTTCTATACATGAAAATATTTTCAGGAAGAATAAGAGGTGTCTTTGTGCTACTAGATGAAAAAGTAAATGCCAATTTTGACAAGTTAAATGATAATGACCTACAAATTGCACACTTTGTAAACACGCACGTAAATCAATGTAAAACTTTGAAGATACACGAACTTTCACAATACACTCATGCATCTAACGCTACCATTCATAGATTTACACGAAAGTTAGGATTTGATGGTTATAGTGACTTTAAATCCTATTTAAAATTTGAAAGTGAACATTTAAGTCAACTACCTAAAGATTCAATGGATGCTTTTAAACAAGAAATAGAGACAACATTTAGCTATTTAGCTCGTATTGATTATAATTTGATTACCGATAAACTTAACCAGGCGTCTACCGTCTACTTATATGGTACTGGTCGTGCACAGAAAAATGTTGCGGACGAAGCTCAGCGAATATTATTAACGATGCATAAAAATATTATCGTGTTACATGACGTTCATGAGTTGAAAATGGTACTGAATCGTTCTATTGATGAAGATTTATTCTTTATTATTTCTCTATCTGGTGAGAGTCACCAACTCACAGACGTTACAAATCTACTTCAATTACGCCAAAAATATTTTATTTCAGTTACAACAATGAAAGATAATTCATTAGCCCAAAAAGCGAGCTATAATGTTTATGTATCAAGTAATACTTTCTATTTATACGATGATACAGACTATTCAAGTTTTATTAGTTATCATATCTTCTTTGAAACATTAATCAGAAAATATAATGAACGTAAAGAGAAAGGTGAACTCAGTTAATCTTTATCACAACTAAATAGCGGTACTGATTAATTATTAACACATCAAAACCCCAACAAGGAGATTGTCTTTGTAAACTGTCCTTGTTGGGGTATCCACCCTAGTAAGAATGACTAGATATTTGGTAATATTGATATCAAATTTTCTCAGTTTAGACTGCTACGTGAATTCACGCAAAGTCCTAAGTTTTTATTTTAATAGATTATTGTCTTCTACATATTGTTCAAGTATTTGATGCATTTTATCAAACATCAATTCTAAACCGTGAACAGTAGAATCGTGATATTCCTTTTTCTTTTGTTTATATTCTAATGTTGTTAAGCGTCGTTCACGTTCAACTAATGACTGATAAAAGAAAAACATTTGTGTGCCACCGATTTCACGCTCTTCAAATTCAACTTCAATGACATCCTCTTGATTACTTAATTCAGGCATACCAATTGTCATTTTTATATACTCATTGTCAACGAGTTCTTGATACGTACCTTGAATAATATTTTGTCGTCCATTACGTGAATCAACTATGCGATATGAGCCACCTTCAGTCATATCTACATCAATTGACTTATTCGTACGTTGAGATGTCATAAACCACTGTTTTAATAAGTCAGCATCCGTCCAAGCTTGATATACTAATTCTGGTGAGTATTTTAATAAACGTTCGATATGAATTTCAACATGTTCATTCTCAACATTATACTTTGCCACTTGTTTCACCTACTTTCACTCTTATATCTATTTTAACGCATTTCAATACAGTTCCAAACTTTGAACTATTAAAATGTTTTATTATTTTAATTTTTCTTATTAAACATGCTAATTATAAGTCTATTATTGTTATTTGTCTTTACTTTAAGATTTAGCTTTAACACGAGGGTATCTTAATATAATAGCTATAATACCGCATATCCCTAATAAAAATGAATAAATGCAGTAAGGCATTACACTAAATGGTGATATACTTGCAACGCCAGCTGCAGCTATCACTTGTGGGCTATAAGGTAAAAAGCCTTGAAAGCACCCTGCAAATATATCTAATAAACTTGCAGATTTACGTGGATCAACACCATATTCATCTGCAATATTTTTTGCTAATGGACCTGACATAATAATTGAAATTGTATTATTAGCTGTTGCAATGTCAGCTGCGCTCACTAAACCAGCAATACCAAATTCAGCACCACGTTTAGTTGTAACTTTAGAACGAACAAAATTTAATAACCATTCAATTCCACCATTATGCTGAATAATTCCAACTAAACCACCAATTAACACTGCTATGATTGCAATATCTTCCATACCTATAATACCCTGTGATACTGCATTTAGTAATCCTTTCCAACCAAAAGAACCATCAAATAAGCCAATAGTACCAGATAATAACGTACCACCGATTAACACAATGATTACATTTACCCCTACGAGTGCTAATACTAATACTAGTACATAAGGGATTACCTTAATTAAATTATAGTCATAGCTTTTAGAGTGATCTATTGAGATACCGTTAGTAAGGAAGAATAAGACAATAATTGTTAATATTGCTCCAGGTAGTACAATCCAAAAATTCACTTTAAATTTATCTTTCATTCTTGTTTTTTGAGTTCGAACAGCAGCTATGGTAGTATCTGAAATCATCGATAAATTATCGCCAAACATAGCACCACCTACAACAGTACCCATTGCTAACGCTGCTGGAATATCAGTTGCCTGTGCAAATCCAAATCCAACAGGTGCTAATGCAGCAACTGTACCTACAGAGGTACCCATTGAAATTGACACAAACATACAAATTACAAATAATCCAACGATGATTAAATTTTGAGGTATCAATGATAAACCTAAATTTACTGTTGATTCAACACCACCCATTTTTTCAGTGGTAGTTGAGAAAGCACCAGCCAATATAAATATAAATACCATTAAAATGATATTGGAATGACCTGCTCCTTTTGTAAACACTTCAACTTTGTTAGCAAATGTTTCTTTCCTATTCATTATTAAAGCAACAATAACAGTAATCATGATAGCTACATTTAAAGGCATATTAGTGAAATCACCTGTAATGGTACCTACACCTAAAAACAATGCAATAAATAATACTAATGGAAGTAACGCCCATGCATTGCCCTTTCTTTGTTCCTCCATACTAAACCTACTTTCCTTTTTAAAAATAATTTTATTATTAAAGTTACAAGATTACTGTCATAACGTCAATAAAGTTTTATGAAAATTACATATTAAAGCTATAGATAATGTCTTAATCATCAATTAGTTGGACGCTCAATTGTAAATTGCTCACCTAATTTAGCGTAATCATTACCTGCTAAACGGGCTACTGGTTTTAATTGTTTCGCATCAATTTTACTATCACCAAAATACACATCATCTTGTATGTGGTACTTAACAATTTTTCCAATAATTAAATCAGCACCATCATCTTCAGAGCCTAATAAAATCATTTGTTCAAGTTGACATTCAAATCTAATTTTAGCTTCTTTTATAGCTGGAATATCAATCACATCAGATGAGATGGTATTGAGTTCTGTTAAATCAAGTTCATTATCTTTAGGATTGATAGATGCAGCGGTCTTATTAATTTCCTCAACATTATCTTCATCTGTAACATGCACAACAAATGATTGGACGTTTTCTATATTAATTGCCGTATCTTTACGCTTTCCTCCTGCTCTCTGTGCCGAAATAGCAATCATAGGTGGCGCATTATTAACTATATTAAAAAAACTAAATGGCGCAGCATTTACATGTCCTTCGATATCAGAAGATGTAACAAATGCTATTGGCCTTGGTATGATTGAACCACTTAATAGTTTATAATTTTGGATATCTGATAGTTGATTAGGATCAATGTGTTTCACTGTAATCCACTCCTTTCAATACAAAAACGCAAGAGTCTTTATTGAAACCCTTGCGTTGGATTTATACTTTGAGATATTTAATTGATTTGGATGCCACCTGTGACGCCAAAAACTTGACCAGTCGTATAACTTGAATCCTCTGAAGCAAGTAATACATATGTGCCTGAAAGCTCTACAGGTTGACCGGCTCTACCTAATGGCGTATCTTGACCAAATTGAGGAATCGCTGATTGTGGTTGACCACCTGTTATTTGAAGTGGAGACCAAAATGGACCAGGTGCTACACAATTAACGCGAATACCCTGCTCCCCTAATTGCTCAGAGAAACTTTTTGTTAATGAAATAATCGCTGCTTTTGATGCTGCATAATCATGAATCAATGGATTTGGATTATAACCTTGAACGGATGATGTTGTAGTGATTGACGCACCAGGTTGTAAATAATCCAATGCTTTTTGAACTGTCCAGAATACTGGATATACGTTTGTTTCAAACGTTTCTTTAAAAGATTGTGTATCGAACTCTTCTAATTTATCGTGATACTGTTGATGGCCTGCTACTAATGTCACATTGTCTAAACCACCTAATTCTTTATACGCTTGTTCAACTAAATCATAGTTAAATTGTTCATCACGAATATCTCCAGGTATTAATATAGCTTTACGTCCTGCTTTTTCAATGACAGCTTTAACTTCTTGAGCATCTTGTTCTTCACTTGGAAGATAGTTAATTGCAACGTCTGCCCCTTCTTTGGCATATGCAATCGCTGCTGCACGTCCTATTGCTGAGTCTCCCCCTGTTACAAGCATTTTATAATCTAACAATCGGTTATGACCTTCATACGATGTTTCACCACAGTCAGGTTGTGGTGTTAGTTCAGATTGAAGTCCAGGTAGTTCTTGTTCTTGTTTTTCATAATCAGATGTTTTAAATTTTGTTCTTGGATCTTGTGCACCCATTATTTACTCATCTCCTAAAACATGTTTAGTGTCTGTTTACCCGTTCATCATGCTTTTTAAATCACATTTCAAAAATTGTAATATAGCTACACAAATCAAACTCTTAAATGAAACATTGATTATTCATTAAATGCTGTGTCGTCAAGCAATTGATAAATCAACGTTATAAAGTACTCAGGAACTTTCTCAAGTATACGCTCATCTGGATCAAACTTTGGATGATGTAAATCGTATTTACTATTAGAACCAATAAACGCAAATACCCCTGGATGGTTAGCTAGTAAACCAGAAAAATCTTCGCCAATAGTATAGGGTGTCTCTAATTCTATGATTTGATAACCTACTTTTTGAGCAGCTTTCTTAGCTTGGTCAGTTAAGTATTCATCATTAAAAACTGTTCCTGGCAGCTTAGTATATATAACTTCTATATCGACATTGAACAATGTCTCTAATCCTTTAGCAATTTCTTTAAATCGTTGTTCTATATAATTTTGAACCTCTGGCTTAAATGATCGCACTGTACCTTGGACATATGCTTGGTCAGCAATCACATTCCATGTATTCCCAGACGATACTTCTCCAATAGTTACTACAGCACTATCAAAAGCTGATATATTTCGACTTACAATCGTTTGTAAACTTGTTATTAATTGACCAAGTACCATGACTGGATCATTACCTTGTTCTGGCTTAGCAGCATGTGCACCTTTACCGTGAATTTTAAATTCAAAACGGTCTACTGCCGAAGTAATTGGTCCAGATTTAATTGCAAATTCTCCAATATTTAAAGTTGGATAATTATGGAAACCTAATATCGCTTTAACATCGTCTAATACATCTGTCTCTGCAATCGCTTTGGCACCATATCCCGTTTCTTCTGCAGGTTGAAATATAAATTTCACGCGACCTTTAAGTTTATCTTCTTGTTCTTTTAAATTTGTAGCAATAGCTAGAATACTTGCCATATGAATATCATGACCACACGCATGCATCACACCTTCATTTGTTGAGGTGAATTCATGTTCAACTTGCTCTGTAATTGGTAAAGCATCTATGTCTGTACGAACAGCAATACAAGGTTCACCATGTCCTATTTCAGCTATAAGCCCTGTTTCTAAAGGATAATCTATTATTTTTATATCATAAGTTTGTAATATACGTTTTAATCGCTTAGTTGTTTCATATTCTTTCTGAGATACTTCAGGAAATTTGTGAAATGTTCGTCTCCATTTAACAAAATCATTGTAAGTTGTCATAGCGATGGTCTTCCTTTCTTTGTAAAAATAAAGTGAACGACATAATAAATAAGTGTGCCTATAACGACACCTATAACTAAATTGTGTGACATTAATATTAAAATAATCGTTATGAACATTACGATACTATGTTTTATAGGTGCTTCTTTTAAATGTTTAAACATACGTCTATCAAATGTATTCATTGATATTGTAATTAATACCGAAGCCAATACTGCCATAGGAATAAAACCTACAATCGTACCTAAAATAACGACGCATGAGAGAAGAAATAATCCTGTAACGAATGTGGCTAATCGCGTAGTAGCACCCATTTTAAAATTAAATTTTGATTGACCTACTAAGGCGCTTAAACCATATCCACCTAATAACCCGACAAACAAATTAGCTAACCCTTGACCAATAACTTCTCGGTCTTTATTGGAGTGACTTTGTGTAATTACATCCATCATTTCATTTGTAAGATTTGTTTGTACTACGCAAATAATAGACATGGTTAATGCATATAAAGTAATAATACTTAATGCATGTATGTTTAAAAGTTCTGTATAAACAGAAATTTTAGGAAAGGTAAGTCGAATTTCTGCTAAATCGTGGACTAATTGAACATTCGGTTTAAGAAAATAACTTGCTAAAGTCACGACGCTTATAGCTATAAGCGGAGCTGGCATAAATCGAATAAATGTTGAAGATAAATAAGTCGCAGTAGTTATACCAAAAATATATTTTATTTGCGTTGTAAGTAATAGAATGCCCAATACATTCATAAATCCAATAACAACAGTATCTGGAATATGATTAAGGATCTTATCTATGTGACACATGTCAAAAATAATTAGAATGATGCCCATTATAAACGTGGCCATAATTAAGTAATGAATATTGTATTGTTCTACTAGTGGTGCACCTACGCACCTACTATCGAAATACCACTACTTGGTCCAGACACCATACTTATTCGTTCTCCAAGAAAGCTAATGAATAACATCATTAATCCACAACTCATTAACCCTATCGTAGTACTGATATGAACAATAAACGAGAAGGCTATAGCTACAGGGAGTAGTGCTAAACCCATTAAGATACCTGCCATTATATTTTGCGAAATATCTCCAAGCCATTGCTGCTTATAACTTAACCGCTTCATCACCATCCATTACCTCCCTAATTATTTATATCGTAACATAATTGTCAAACTTTTCTATCAATTAAAAGTAATTAAAAAAGTAGAACAGAATTCAACGCGAATTCAACGTTCTACTCATTCATGTTTGAATTTAATTTTAAAGGTTATCGTTATCTTCTAATTTCAGAGTCATATACGACAATTTAATTCTACTTTTTAAACTAGGAAATGGTGAATTAAATTCGCCGCTAACTTTGACGTACGATTATCAACATCATAGTCTGGGTTAGTTTCTGCAATACTAATTGATGATACCTTATCGCTTAATATTACACGCTTACTTATTTCAAATACGGAATGAGGATATAATCCTAATACACTAGGTGAACTTACACCAGGCGCAAACGCACTATCAATAACATCCATACATATGGTAAACATAATCGTATCATGGTCATGAATAAATCTTTCTATTTTATCTTTAATGGTCGGTGACACTTGATGTAAAAGTTCGTCCGCATACACATAAATAATATTATTATCTTTTGCATAATCATATAACGCACGTGTATTACCACCTTGAGCCAAGCCTAAAACTAGATAATCGACATTTTCATCATTATCTAAAATTTCTCGGAACATAGTGCCGGATGTAGGTGGCTCATCAGGACGTGTGTCAAAATGAGCATCAATATTGATAATTCCAATTGAAGCATCTGAATAGACTTCTCTAGTAGCCAAATATTGTGCATATGCAATATCATGACCACCTCCAATTAAAAAAGCCTGTTTATGTTGCTTAATAACTTTAGCAGACAATTGTGCCATCTCTTGTTGCGTTTCTCTAAGATGATTACTTGTATGTTCAACATTACCGTAATCAATCAACATTTCGCACTCACTTAAATCTGGAAGTTTCGCGAATTCATGTTTTATGATATCTGGTCCCTTTCTTGATCCGATTCTACCTTTATTATTTTCAACACCTTTATCAACGGCATATCCTAAGAGACCAACACCTGTCTTATCACTTACGTTTTCCATATTTTCCAAATTAGCGAACTTTACTGTTTGAAAATGTCTAAACTGTTTAGGATCTGTTTCACTATCCAAACGACCAGTCCATAGTTTTGGATTACCCTGTGTATACATTATATTGCCCCCTATTTATTTACTCTATAGCATTATCTTACATCATAACGAGATTTATCATTACCATTTGTTTATATTTATGATTACCCTTTTCAAATTAATTTAAGACATTAAAAATTGTTTTCAATCATATAAAAATAATTCAAGACTATTACATTTTAATGATATTTAAAATGGACAATTTATTTATGGCCTTGTAATATGTATAATATTAAAGAAAAAGTTTTTACGGTTACCCTAATGGAGGTTACATAAATGAAGACGAATCGTATATCAGGATTTCAATGGGCGTTAACTATCTTCGTATTCTTCGTTGTCACGATGGCGCTATCATTAATCCTACGAGATTTTCAAGCATCAGTAGGTATTAAACGTTTTGTATTTGATATTACTGATCTTGCACCGTTTATCGCAGCAATTGTTTGTATTATTACATTTAAAGATAAACGTACTCAATTAGCTGGATTAAAATTTTCAGTTGATATTAGAGTCATTGAACGTATATTACTAGCATTGATTTTACCGCTAGTTATTTTCATGATTGGCATGTTTAGTTTTAACACATTTGCCGATAGTTTTATTTTATTACAAGCAACTGATTTATCTGTATCAGTTCCTACAATTATTATTGGTCATATTTTAATGGCATTTTTTGCGGAGTTTGGATTCCGTTCTTATTTACAAAATATTGTAGAAAATAAAGTTAATACATTTTTCGCTTCAATCATTGTCGGTTTAATTTATTCTATATGGGCTGCTAATACGACATATGGAATGGAATATGCGGGATACCATTTCCTTTATACTTTCATGTTCTCAATTATTATTGGTGAACTCATACGTGCAACTAAAGGACGTACGATATATATCGCTCTCGTATTCCATGCAACAATGTCATTTGCACAAGTATTTTTATTTAGTGAAGAAACCGGCGACCTATTCTCAATGAAAGTTATCGCATTAAGTACGACGTTAGTGGGCATTGTCTTTATCATTTTAAGTTTAATTATTAGATTTATTGTTTATAAAACAACTAATCGTTCACTTGATGATGTTGAACCTAATAATTATTTAGACCATATGAATGATGACGATACATCTACTTCAAATAAAACAAAGTCTGAAGATCATGAACTTAACGATAAAAAAGACAGCTTCACTGAGAGTCAACTTAATGAAGATCATGTTGAACATAAATCACAGTCTGAGAATCAAACTGATTCTTCAAATGAAAAACTTAAAGACAACACATCTTATAAAGAAGATAGACGTTCATCTGTAGTTGATGATGCTAAGGATGAAATAGATCAAATGAGTGATACATCTAGTCATAAAACTGAGAAGTAAAGCTTATATTACGCCTTCTTTTGAAGGCTAAGTGCACATACAAATAGCCAGAAAATGAATTTTTCTAAGTTCATTTTCTGGCTTATTTTTATTTATTTAAGTTAGATTTTTTTATGAATTTAACGCCATTTTGTGTACCTACTATAACTTGATCAGTTATATTTAAAAAATATCCAGTTTCTATGACACCTGTTAGATGAATTAAATACTCATGAAATTGATATGGGTCAATCTGTTTATTTAACTGACAATCTAAAATGTAATTGCCATTATCCGTTATAAATGGAACATCATCACTCATTCGACGTTCGGTAATAACATCATCATAAGCTTCAATTTTTTTAGCGATATGGAACCAATTGAACTTATCTACCTCTACTGGCAGTTTGAAACTTTCACCTAAGTAATTTACGAGCTTGCTTTCATCTACTAAAACTACAAAACGATGAGCCATTTCATCTATTACTTTTTCGCGAAATAGCGCTCCACCACCGCCTTTAATTAAATTGAGATTAGCATCCACTTCATCAGCACCATCAATTGCTAAATCAACATGACCAACATCATTGATATCAACAACATTAATATCTAGTTTTTTTGCAATAAATGCACTTTTATTAGAAGTACACACGCCAGTAATATTTAATTGTTCTTTGTGAATTCTTTCAGCGAGCTTTGGAATAAGCAATTCAATGGTACTACCCGTTCCAATTCCTAGCACCATATCATCTTCAATTTGAGCTACAGCATCATCTACTGTCATGATTTTAAGTTCTTTAGAATCTTTCATTTAACTGTGACCCCTTTTCAAATATACTCACTCATTATTTTACATGACGATTATACAAATACCTAGTTCAATATTGGAAATTATTTTATCATTTGTCTTATGTTTTAATTATTAATATAATATAATTTTTCTTAACACCTTAACTAAGGGGGCATAAATATGATTTCAGTATGTGCAATTTCAGTAGGACAAATTAAACAATTAGATTACGGTCAAAAGAGAGAAATGTTGTCTGCTTTGAATAAATCTCCTATTTCTGAAACAATGTGGTTATCAAGAACTGGATTTGTTGAAGATGAACAGGCATATAAAGACCATGGTGGTCCACATAAAGCAGTATGCTGTTTTAGCAAATCTCATTATCAAATGTATAGAAATGATTTAAATACGTTTCCTGATTACGCAATGTTTGGTGAAAATTTAACTTTGGAAAATTTAGATGAATCAGACGTGTTCTTTGGAAATCAATATCGTTTAGGTGAAGCAATTTTAGAGGTATCTGAAATAAGAGAACCTTGTTGGAAAATTCAAACAAAGTACGGTATAAAAGACTTAGTTAAAAGAATGTCTACTAGTGGAAAAACAGGCTTCTATTTTCGAGTGTTACAAGAAGGATATGTAGCTCAAGATGATGATTTAGAATTAATTCAGTTGGCAGATGAAGCAACTCGACTTTCTGTACAAGAGCTTAATGATATTTACTATAATGATCGTAAAAATTTATCTCGACTGAAGTATGCGCTACAAAATCCATATTTATCTGAAATGCGTTTAGCTAAATTACAAAAGTTATATGATAATGCAATGAAATAAATTCTATTTAGCATAGGATAAAGCGGGTAAATCATAATGACGATGTACCCGCTTTGATGCTTTTTTAATTTTATTTTTCTGATATATGATAAGTTGTTTTAGAATAAAAATGCTCGTTAGGTTTTAAAATAGAGTTTGCTTTATTACCATACAAATTAATATCATTAGGTAAAAATTGTGTTTCTAGAGATATACCTGAGTGTGCTTTATAAATATTAAAATCACTATCCCAATCTTTCGTATCATTAAATGTATAAATGACAACGTTCGGCATAGATGATGTAACATCTAATTGAAACTCATCATTTTCAATGAAGAATTGTTGATTTCCAACATCAAAAGGGTGATCTAATCCATTTCTAGAACCAATTTGCTCTTTAAGTAGTTCATTATCAGAATTAAAAATATCACTAAAAGATATACTATTTGTTTTAAAGATAGCTAACAAATCAATTGAATTAGTATTCTCAATAAGGTTGTTTCGATCAATTGGATACATATTTAATTGCTCACTCTTAATTTTATGATTATATATAACATTATTGTCTCTATTCAAATTAAAATAAACATGATTAGTTGGATTAAATAATGTATCTTGATTTGTCTGTGCTTCATATTCTACTGTCCAACGGTGTTCGACGTCATAAGTATGTATCACTTTAATAGTCATATCCCCTGGATACCCATCTTCCATTGACTTTAGTTGAACTGTAAAAGTAACCTTAATATTCGTGATATTATCTTGAATGTCGTAATTAAAAAGTCTTTTATCTAAACCATTACTACCACCATGAAGGTGATGTACATTATTATTAGCTTCTAATTGATATTCCTCATCGTTCAAATGAAATTTGGCATTTCCAATACGTCCAGCATAACGACCGATAGTAGCACCAAAATGATACGGATTTGATGGATAAAACTCATCCGCTTCAACTCTATTTCCTAATACAACGTTGTTATCATGGTACTTCCATGATACGATGCGTGCACCGAAATTTGTGAACACAATATTGGTTTCATCGTTGTCAATTTTAATTAAGTCAATACCATGTCTTTGCTTTTCTACTTCAACTATCATTACTTACGTCTCCCTCTTAAACACGCTTAATCAGGTTCTGCTCGGTAATATCATAACGCATACACCAATAATACAGATGCATGCTCCAATTAAATCGTACTTATCAGGTGCTTGTTTATCGACAATATATGCCCAAATTAAACTCATTACAATAAACACGCCACCATAAGCAGCATAAACACGACCGAAAGTTGGAAACGACTGGAACGTTGCAATGACACCATACATCATTAATATAACGCCACCTATAAATCCCAACCAACTTGATTGTCCTTCCCTTAACCACAACCAAATTAGATAGCCACCACCAATTTCACAGAGACCTGCTAATAAAAAGATAAAGATTGAATAGAGCATTGAAATGACCTCCAACTTGTAATAAAGTTATCCTCATTGTATCAATGCAATGATACCTTTATCTATTTAAATTTTAAGCACTGACTTTTTCACATACATATTGTTACACTTTTTTTATTAATATTCCATAGATTTTATATAAATTAAAAAATGAAAACGCTATCTATTAAAATTTTTAATAGACAGCGTTTGCGTAACACTTTTATTCATGAAGTGTGCTGCGAATTTGTTTGTTTTTAAGTTTGAGAATCAATAATTCAACGACAATGAATATGGTTGTAATAAAAGCAACCAATGGCATTTGTTGCATGATTAATTCGATGAATATATCAATGATACACATAATAGTTAATCCGATTGTTATCCAAATAAAATTAGTCGCATGTACTTTTAATATGACTAATTTCTGTTGTTCATCTGCATATCTATAATTTGGGATTAAATTTATTACACCTTTAGGTGACGCACCACAATTCTCTATGGTAGGTGTATCCATTTCTGTATATTTAATTCGCTTATCATCAAACATACATAATGCAACAACTACACCTACTCCTAAAATAAGCCAACTCGGTTCAAACACCCATTCATAGTTACTTGTATGATTAATGTTCGGTGTTACTATGTTAGCGATGAGAACCAAATAAACTATCCACAGAATAAGATAAACAATTCTTTTTAATTTAGAATGACGATTTAGTTTTGATTTATCGCTAAAGTCATGTACATAAATATGAATATCATCAACTGTTTCTGAATGAATTGTTAATTTACAAACAATAACAATTAAAAGTAATAAACTACCGATAAAAAATGGTGAAAGAAATTGCCGTTGCAAGTCGTTAAACATTGCAAAAGCAATGATAGCACATAAGAAATTTAAACTTAAAATGCCAAGTTTAGCTTGCAATGTAATTTTTTCTACTTGCAAAGCTTCATCATTTTTAGTCATTCTCTACCTCCCAGAATAAATCATTCAAAGTAACACCTAGCGTCTTAGCTATATTAATACATAATTTTAATGACGGATTATACTTATCATTCTCTATCATGTTAATGGTTTGACGTGATACTCCAACTGATCGTGCAAGTTCTAATTGCGAAATCTTCTTTGCACCACGATAAACTTTGACTTTATTCATATCTCCACACTTCTTTCAACATCCCATATTATTCATCATAACGATATAATGCCAATATCGTCAAATATATATGACACTTATATTTAAGTCTTTAAATTCTTGGTTAATTTCAATTATAATTGCAATCATAGTATATTTTAATTGTGTTATACCAGTCTAAGCTTCAGCTTTAATTATCAGTTATTAAATTTTCAAGAGGAAGAAGGTGTTCATGTGGATTTTGTATCAAGACCAACGACTGAAACCGCTAAAGCGTTATTAGGTGTCAAAGTCATGTATGAAGACGAATTTCAAACGTATAGTGGCTATATTGTTGAAACAGAAGCTTATTTAGGTTTTACAGATCGAGCAGCTCATGGATTTGGAGGTAAGCAAACGCCTAAAGTGACTTCACTTTATAAAAGAGGCGGCACCATTTACGGACATGTGATGCACACACATCTATTAGTGAATTTCGTAACTCAAAACGAAGGTGTCCCTGAAGGAGTACTGATTCGAGCTATTGAACCTTTAGATGGCATAGAAATGATGAAACATAATCGTAATAAGTCAGGATATGAATTAACAAATGGACCCGGAAAATGGACAAAAGCGTTTAATATACCTAGAGCAATTGATGGTGCCACATTAAATGATTGTCGCTTATCCATTGATACTAAACACCGTAAATACCCTAGGGATATTGTTGAAAGTGCTAGAATTGGAATACCGAATAAAGGCGACTGGACTAATAAACCGCTACGATACACAGTTAAAGGTAATCCATTTGTTTCACATATACGTAAATCAGACTGCCTAAACCCAGATGAAACTTGGAAATAAAGAAAAAAGACATTCTAGAAATTTTAATTCTTAGAATGGGCCTTTATGACTATTTCTAAATTGTTTAATATCAACAAATCTATTTTCATAGATATTACAAATTAATATTCCAATTAGTTTTTTATCTTTTTATAAACTTATTAAAATTTCGTATTATATAAAAACCATAATACCTATCCTAGAAATCTATATTTCTTATATGTATAATGTTATATATGGGGATTTATAGCGCTTATAAGAAGTGCTATTTAAAATTTTTTAACTCGTTTATAAAGGGGGCTATATAAATGGAAATAGATGCGGTCACAACACTATGTCTTGCCTGTCTTTTATTTTTACTAGGTGAATTCATCGTCAATCACGTTTCATTTTTACAAAGAATTTGTATACCACCTCCCGTTATAGGAGGATTACTATTTGCAATTCTAGTTGCAGTCTTAGATACCTTAAATATTATTCAAATTAAATTAGATGCTAGCTTTATTCAAGATTTCTTCATGATGGTATTCTTCACTACTATTGGATTAGGTGCATCTTTTAAATTATTTAAAATTGGTGGGAAAGTTTTAATACTTTACTTTGTATGCTGTGCATTTCTGGCAATATGTCAAAATTTCATTGGGATCTCATTAGCTAAAGTATTACATATTAAACCATTGTTAGGTTTAACAGCTGGTTCAATGTCAATGGAAGGTGGACATGGGAATGCAGCGGCTTATGGTAAAACGCTTGAAGAAAGTTTTAATATTGATTCAGCTATTACTGCTGCACTTGCAGCAGCAACTTTAGGCTTAGTATTTGGTGGATTAATTGGTGGACCATTAGTAAAGGCACTCATTAAACGCTATAACCTAAAACCTGAAAACAGCGATGATTCGTTTAAAGATTATAGTAAAGTAGAATCTAATGAAGTGCTGCATCGTAAATATCAACCTACACAAGTATTTTTTCTACAATTAACAATTATTGCACTGTGCATGTCATTAGGTACATGGATAGGTGATCAATTTTCTAATTTAACTGGTCAAAGTTTACCTATGTATGTAGGCTCAATGTT
Organism: Staphylococcus sp. HMSC062A01; assembly: GCF_001836805.1. Lineage (NCBI taxonomy): Bacteria > Bacillati > Bacillota > Bacilli > Caryophanales > Staphylococcaceae > Staphylococcus > Staphylococcus sp. HMSC062A01. Next base: position 110,037 of record NZ_KV830617.1, on the reverse strand, counting down.
TGTAGCAGTTGCAATTCGAAATGTATCGGAATATGCGAACATACAACTCATCGATTTAAAACTGATTGATCAAATTGGTGATGTAGCTCTAGGCTTATTCTTATCACTAGCACTGATGAGTATTCAACTTACTCAAGTATATTCACTTGCATTACCTCTTATCGCTATCGTTTTAGTTCAAGTCTTATTTATATCATTATTTGCATTCTTTATACTATTTAGAGTGCTTGGTAAAGACTATGATGCTGCTGTTATGGCTGGTGGATTTATAGGTCATGGTTTAGGGGCTACACCAAATGCGATGGCAAATTTAGATGTAATTACTAAAAAATATGGTAGTTCACCAAAATCATATCTTGTCGTTCCTATAGTTGGAGCTTTCTTAATTGACTTAGCAGGTGTACCTATCGTTATGGGCTTTATTAATATTTTTGGAAACTAAAGTTTTATATTATGCATTATAAAAAAGCAAGTTGGGAGTCCAAACTCTCAACTTGCTTTCTTTGTATAATTTATTAATGCGAATTATGGTTGAATGACCTATTCAATATTACCCTCTATGAATGTCTAAACCGCGTTGTTCAATCCATGACATTAACTTATGATCGAAAACGAACTTACTTTGTTTTAATTCACTAATATCTCTTGCATTTAACATTGTCATAATTGATTTCGTATGTTCAATAAATGACTCAACATACTCAATCGTTGTCGTGATGCCCCCATTTTCAACTTGATTTAAGAATGGTCGAGACATACCTACAGCTTTAGCCCCTAATGCTAGACTCTTAACAACATCTAGAGGCGTACGTACACCACCACTAGCAAAGACATTAAGTGAATCTTGATAAGCTGAACTTTCAAGCAATGACTCTACAGTTGACTGTCCCCAATTTGCAAGATAGTCCATATCTTTATTTGAACGACGCTCATTTTCAATTGTGACAAAGTTTGTTCCACCTTTACCACTTACATCAACGTATGTAACACCAACATCAATTAAATCTTTATATAGTTCTTTGCTCATGCCGAAGCCAACTTCTTTAATAATAACTGGAACATCAACACGTTGAACAATAGCTGCTACATTATCTAACCAAGTCGAGAATTCACGATTTCCTTCAGGCATCACAAGTTCTTGTGGTGCATTCACATGAATTTGTAAAGCCTGTGCATCTAATAAACTAACCGCTTCTACGGCTTTATCTACAGGAACATCGGCACCAACATTACTAAAAATTATACCTTCTGGATTGGTTTGACGTGCAATACTGAATGATTCCGCCATTTTAGGATTTCTCAAAGCGGCATGTGTAGAGCCTACAGCCATTGCTAATCCAGTTTCTCTAGCGACAACTGCAAGTTTCTCATTAATTTGTTTTGTCCATTCACTGCCGCCTGTCATCGCATTGATATAAATAGGGTATGTCATATCAAAATCTGTTATTTGACTTGTTAAGTCTACTTCATCTACATTTATGCTAGGGATTGAATGATGCACGAATCTCACTCGATCAAAGTCTGATTGAGGTGCATCACTTTGAGCCATTGCTATTTCAACATGTTCATTTTTCCTCTGTTCTCTTTGAAAGTCACTCATCTTTGTACCTACCTTTGCTTAAATTAATAAAGTTTCATAATATATTAGAACCATTTTTTTCTTTTGAAAAAGATAATCAATGCAATAGCTATAATTAACATGACGATCATACAAATTGGATAGCTATATTGCCATTTAAGTTCTGGCATATATTCGAAATTCATGCCATAGACACCTGCAATAAATGTCAAAGGTGAGAAAATGACTGAAACCAATGTTAATACTTGCATGATACTATTCATTCGAAATGATGAATAAGATTCGAAGTTCTCTCTTATTTCATTAGCCATCTCCTGTGATGTTCTTATGATATTATTTTGCTTTATAAGATGGTCATCGATATGTTGAATATACATCGAATGCTTACTATCTACAATCAATTTACCTTCAGTTTTAATTGTATTAACTAATTCTTGCATAGGGAATAATACCCTTTTAATTTTGATTAAATCAGATTTAATTTGAAAAACATTATCCATTATTTTTTTACTTTGAGTATCATCTACATGTGCATCTTCAAAGTTATATGTTTTATCCTCAATTGTATATACGAATTCAAAATATTTATCAACCATCATATCTAAAATATGTATCACTATATCTGCACAATCCAAGTCTGAATCATGATGTTGTGCATTCATTTTAGCCACTTCATTTAACGATTCAAAATGTTTGTGGTGATATGTAACAAGTACTTTCTCACTTAAAAATACATTTAAAGAAATTGGAGAAAAATCATCTTTGTACATACTGTGAAATACTAAATATTGATATGATTCATAGGATTTATATTTTACACGTGGCACACCTGTAATGGCGTCTTCTAACTCTAAATAGTTAAATTCAAATTGACTTATTAAATAATCATTCTCTGCTTGTGTTGCATTTTCAAAATCAAACCATACAATTGTTGCTGTTTCAGGAATCTCCTTCACACTATCAACTTGAGTGAGCGATTGATTTTTAGTTTGATATCGAATTGTCATAGTCATTGTTACGTTTACCTCCTACATAACCATACGTCTTTCATTCTACCATGAATTAAATCATGTGTATGTGTTATTTTTATTTAGTAAAATAGAACTATCAATATATGAGCGAGGTCTTTAGTAATGAGTAATCCTGTAATTATTAATAAAGTGGTAGAAACAAATCAAATTGATTATAACAACCACATGCATGACTCAGAATATAATAAAGTGTTTAGTGAAGCTGTAAATGAATTTAACTACACGCATGGACTTTCTTTAAAGGAACGTGAGGTACTTCAATACACAATGTTCACTTTAGAAGAACATACGACGTACCTAGCAGAGTTATCACTCAATTCAGCTTACCGAATCGAAGTTTATATTTATGATTATGATTATAAACGTGTACATTTCTTTTTAATGCTTTATACAGATGAAGATGAACTAGCTGCAACTAACGAAGTTATCATGATGGGAATTGACAGTAACAAACATAAGTCTGCTCCTTTTCCAAGTGATTATCATCAAAACATTGCTAATTATTATAGTCAACAAGGTACTATTGAATGGCCTAAACAATTAGGTCATCAAATAGGAATACCTAAAAAGGAGAACTAAAAATGGTATCACAATTCCGCAATCAACTTTTAGAATTATTATATGATTTAAATGATGAGCTTAAAGTAGACTTAATAGAACTCAATATTACTAAACAATTATTTATGAATGGTCCCAGTCAGGAATTGCTTAAAAGAGCATTTAATATTAGTTATTATCAAGGACAGAAACAAGCTATTGAAGCATTACAAAATATCGTTGCATCAGAGGAAAATGAGGAAATTTTGAAACATTTATTAAATGACTATGCAAGTCAATTTGCGAACTTATCATCTAATTTAGTGAATTTGTTAAATCAACAAGATGTATCTCAAATAGATTTGGCACAAGGCATAGACAATTATTATCATAACTTAGGTCAACAAACGGTTATAACTAAAGTTCAAAATTTAATTTAAATTTTGAACAATGAAGTTATTCATATTTCATGATTTGAAGTGACAGAAGACGAGAACTCATCTTCAACAAAAAGAACTGAGAAGGAACAATTAAATGCCCTTCTCAGTTCAATTACCTACGTCATATCTGCTAAGTAGACTTAGAGTACTTTTTTATATCAAACTATGTTTTGTTTGATGTTAATTAAGCATCAATCGTCTTAGTAATTTGTTTAATTACTTTGTGTGACTCACGTATAGGGAATAAAGGGAAATCGTGGAACATTTTCGGATACTCAAAGAATTGAACTGGTTGTCCCTTATCCTCCAAATTATATACAAAACGCTTCATATCTGGATGATAAATTTCTCTGCCACCACCGAATAAAACGATAGGTGGTAAATCGTGTAGTTGTCCATAAATTGGTGATATTAATGGATTAGCTAGTGCTTCTCCTTGCGTCCATACATTGAATATACGTTGTAAACCATCCCTATTGACGAAACGGTCTTTATTGCTTAAATCCTTAGTTATTTCAGGATTAGTCAATGTTGCATCCAACATTGGTGAAAGTAGATAAACTTTATTAGGTAATGGTTGATTATTAGCCACAAGTTGTTGAACGTAACTTAGTGCTAATGCGCCCCCAGTACCATCCCCCATAATAACGATATGCTTGGCATCCACTTCTTCTAATAAAGATTGATATATCCCATCGATTGCTTTAAATGTGTCTTGAAAGTGGTGTTCTGGTGCTTTAGGATAAATTGGCAACACAACTTCATAAAGCGTACTAAGTGCAAGTTTATCCATAAACCTCCAATGAAATGGTGAGGGTTGTAACGTATTATAACCACCATGAATATAGAGAATTTTCTTTTTTGTTTCATGACGAAAATTAAATCTAAATACTTGCATATCATCGTGTGACAACTTATCTAAATTAGATTTAACATTTAAACTTGAAGGTTGCTTATGCTTCGCTTGATTAATATCTTTTCTTTTATCCATGAACTTATCGAAATCTGAATCATTATCAAACATTATTGAACGATTGTGCAGTAAGTATCGATTGATGATTCGATTAACCATATGTGATCTCATAAAATTCTACCTACCTTAATTAATAATAAATTACTTAAACGTCATTACATTTAGCACAAAAAGCGATATAATGAAAACTATGTTCAAAAAAATCATGATTAAATATTTAATATAATATTGTTAATTGCATATTAAATTCAGTATAAATTAGTCAATCTTAGAAAACAAATGAATTATAGAAAAGGAGTTAGAAAAGTGTCAGAAAGAAAAACAACACAATATGATAATAAATCTCCTATTGATAATCACAACTATCTTCGTTCTAATCGTAACAACCGAAAAAGAAGATCTTGGGTGAGTTTAATTATCCAAATCATAATTTTCATATTAGTAGCTATAACGGGTTATAGTATGTACAAACAACCTATCTTTAATTTAGCATTTGCTAATCAACCCATTAGTTACGGTCAGATTAAAGATTTTCAGTATACGGTTACACAAATAGGTACACTTAATATTAATTTAAGCCAATTAGCTAATCTTGAAGATGTGGCCAATCGTCTCGTATTTGTTTTTAATATATTTTTCATTTTAACAATTGTAAGTTTAGTTATCACTATTTTGACTATTATCTTCAATCGAACTTTATTAAAGATTTTAAATTTTATTGTGATTTCAATATTATTGATCATGTCACTGTATTTCGGATATGCAATACAAGTAATTGGTCAACGAATTGCTGATAAACTACAAAGTTTCTCGTTAAATGTTTCTGCTAATCAAATTATTAGTGAAGCGGATGCTATTCATAATGCGCTTATTTTATTAGTATGTAGTCTAGCTTTATTAATTGTTAGTTTCTTTTTCAGAAATCGAAAAATGAACCATCCTAAAATCAAGTAATATATTTTTTGCCATTGTAGACGTAATCATTTAGTCACAATGACTTTTTTCTAATAAAAAAAGTATCGATCACACTTAAAGAAGTGTACCGATACTTTAAAAATAATGTCCCCCAACATCATTTTATTTAAATTTATTACTTTCTGCATTCATCATTCTTTCATGTTCTGCATCAGCGCCTTTTTTACCTTTTAAGAATAAACTTAAAATAAATGCTAAGACTGCTAATCCAGTCGCAATCCAGAATGCATCGTTAATGCCTTCGATATATGCAAGCTGATTTACGTATTTTAAGATAGCTTGTACTGCTTCAGATTGACCACCATATTGTGCCGCCATTTGACGGACGTGGTCTTGGATCACAGGATTTGTTTTATCTAATTCATCTGTAAACGCACCAACATGATTTGTTGTTTGCGTCGTCATAACAGTAACAAGAATCGCAGTACCAATTGAACCAGCTAATTGTCTCATCGTGTTTAGGAATGCATTACCATGAGAAATAAGTCTTGGTGGCAGTGCGTTAATGGCCGCTGTCATAAGTGGCATCATTACAAATGCCATACCGAATGATCGAATCACATAAATACTCATTATATGAAGATATGATGTATCCATATTTAATTTAGTAAGTTCCCATGTTCCGTAAGCCATTACAGCTATACCAAACAATGCTAAAGGTTTTAAACCAATTGTATCAAGTAGCTTACCAGTAATTGGTCCTAATATACCCATAACTAATGAACCAGGAAGTAATAACAGTCCTGAATCAAGTGCTGAGAAGCCACGTAAATTTTGTAAGTAGATTGGTAATAAAATCATACCACCGAATAAACTCATCATAACAACCATGTTAATGATAGTTGTTAGTGTAAATGTTGATGATTTCAACACTTCAAGATTTAACATTGGCGCTCTCATTTTTAATTCACGAATGACGAATGCAGCAATGAATATCGCACCAATTATGAACATCGTTACGATTTCAGCTGAACCCCAACCTTTATTACCGGCTTCACTGAATCCGTATAATAGTGCACCAAATCCAATCGTACTGTAGACGATACCTTGATAGTCGGCTCTTGGATTTGTTGTTCTTTGATATAATCTGAACCAGAAATAACCGAATATCATTGCAGCAATTCCTAGGAAGAACATACCATAGAACATAACGTTCCAATGATAATTTTGAACGATGTAACCTGATAAAGTTGGTCCAATAGCTGGCGCCAATATCATTGCTATACCCATTGTTCCCATTGCAACGCCACGTTTTTCTGGTGGGAAGATTGTAACGATTACGTTAGAACCTAATGGCATTAACACACCAGCACCAATGGCTTGTAGTACACGTCCACCCATCATCATAGGGAAGTTATTAGAAAGTGCACAGACTAGTGAACCAATAGTGAATAATAAAAGTGCAATAATAAACAACTTACGATAAGAGTATTTATTAAATAAGAATGCACTTATTGGAATTAAAATACCATTTACTAACATGAATCCTGTCATCAACCATTGTCCAGTTGACGCAGAAATATTGAATTCTGTATTAATCTTAGGCAATGCAACGTTTAATAACGTTTGGTTTAAGATGGCTATAAACATACCAAACAACATTGCTGCTAAAATTTTATTTCTTGTAATCCCTTTTCCAAAAACAAAATCTTCTTTTTGTTTCTTAATACGTTCGTTTACACGTCCTTCTTGAGAATCAGGATTAATCGGTTCATAAATTGAATCCTTAGGTAGATGTTGATTGTTTACATCATCATCTTTTTTGTCATCCTCAGTAGCATCATCAGCATAATGTAAGGAATGTGATGCTTGCTTTTGCTCAGGATGTATTTGCTCTGATGCATGATCTTGCTGATCTTGTTCATTCTCGAAATGATTTTTTCGTTTATCATTTTCAATGTGTCTATCTTCAGAGTTCGTGTGACGCTGTTTATCATCGTCTCTTTGAGAATCTTGCGTGCGATTCGACGCTTTATCTCGGTCTAAGTCACTGATTTTAAATTTAGATGGATTACTTTGACTTTTAGATTCTTCATTTATGTGTTGTCCCTTAGCTTGGTTCTTACGTTTCTTACGTGATTTCAACACAAGAACGTTAACTAAACCAACTAAAATGACCGCTAAAACAATATATCCAACAATGAAGGTCGTTGTCATTCTATGACCTCCTTAGTCTTTATGAATTTTTACTTCAGCGTTCATTCCAGGAACAACATTTTTAGATGGTGCAGAATCTAAAGAAATTTTAACTGGTACTACTTGAGATACTTTAGTGTAGTTACCGTCAGTGTTAGATGATGGCATTAATGAGAAGCTAGCTGCAGTTGCTTGGCCTACTTCTTCAACTTTACCGTCAACGTCAGAATCTTCACCGTCGATTGTTACGTCAACTTTGTCGCCTTTTTCTACACTGCTAACATCTTTTTCGTCAATATTTGCTGTAATATATAAATCATCTAAATTGTAAGCATAAGCAATTGGTGAACCTGCTTGTGCAACTGAACCTTCCATACCACTTGTTTTAACGATAGTTCCGTTTTTTGGCATTTTGATATCCATTGTTTGTGACTCACCGCTTTGGCTTTGACCACTCACTTCTGCTACTTTGTCACCTTTTTTAACTTTGTCCCCTTGTTTTACATCAAGAGATTTAATTTGACCTGAAGTTGGGCTAGAGATTTGAATTTGTTCTCCATCAACTTTGGCATTATCAGTTGTTACAAAGCTTGTAGCATTATGATATAAGTAGAAACCTACAATACCAACTACAACTAGAACAACGATTGTGATGATATTAATTAACACCATTTTCTTCATTGAACATTTCCTCCTATTTGCTTTTCAAAATCACTTTTAATATTATAAAGACATATAAATAAAATTAACACCAACAATTATTAGTAAATTGTCGGCTAAATGAAGTACAAGATAAATCAGGTGACAAGATGAAGCAAAACGCTAAATATAAAATTATAAAAAGTTTAATTGATTTATTAGAAATTTATCCCTTCGAAAATATATCTATAAAGATGATTTGTGCAAATATTAATGTCAATCGGTCAACTTTCTATGATCACTTTCAAGATAAATTTGACTTGCTATCAAAAATCCAAAATTATCATTTGAATAAATACGAACACTTACTCAACACATTCTCTTTTAATTTTGATAATATTAAAAAAAATCCTGAAAAAGTTTATAAATTCTTCCATATTATTCTAAAATATATCTATAGAAAAAAAGCGTTTTACCACGCTATTTTTATTTCCCATCCAAATAAAGAATTAGTTATGGAATATATTGATATTACGAAACAGTATTACACGAGAATTTTAGGAGAAAATAATACAACCATTCAAAACGTGCCTTTTTTTATAACTTATACAATGAGTGGTCAAATAGGTGTCATTTTAAATTGGTTAAGATTAGGGTGTCAAGAACGCCCGGATGAAGTAGCAAGTGCATTACTAGCTAATACTTTAAAAGTTCAAAGATAGTTGTATTTAGCCAATGAAGAAGCCATTAATTGAGTTAACTCGATTAATGGCTTCTTCACTTTGATACTGTATTTAATTGTTTCATCGTAGCATAGTAATTAATTTAATTTCTTTTATAATTTGTCATGTTTAAATACTTTAATATTTAATAATTGTAAAATGATAAGTAAAATTGCTGTGAGACTAATAATAATGATATAAGGCATACTGTTATATTCACCTTTTAGATTAACAAGTGGTGTCACAAGGCCGCCTAATAAAGATTGTAATAATCCCAATAAACTTGATGCGCTTCCGCTTCCGGTTGTACGTTCTTCCATTGCAATTGAAAATCCTAATGTCGCGACGCCTGTAACTGGCGCCACTAAAACGATAAAACCTATAACTAATAACGCAAAATGCCAATGATTTATTAATGTTAATGACACAATCACAACGCCAAAGATTTGGATAATTGTAAATGCACGTAGTAGCACTTGTGGGTGAAAATAGTCTACTAATTTTCCAGCAATCTGACTCGCAATAATAAGTGTGATTCCCACTCCTGCAAACATCCAACTAAAGTGTAATGGCGAAACACCATATATTTTTTGAACTAAAAATGGTGATGCAGAAATGTAACTAAATAACATGATGAATGTAACGCCTTGAATGAGCATTGGTAAGACAAATCGTGGTGTTGTGAGTAGACTTTTAAAGTTACTAAAAATCACATTCACTCCACTGCTATCACGATTTTCTACCGATAAAGATTCAGGAACTTTAAACAATGAACCTAACACCATTAATACACCAAATAGCGTTAAAATGACAAAAACCATTCGCCAAACAGCAAAACTCAAAATTAAGCCCCCTAAAGCTGGCGCAATCACAGGTGCTACTCCATTAACTAGCATGAGCAGTGCTAAAAATTTAGTCAGTTCATTTCCACGATACATGTCACTAGCAATCGCTCTTGATATAACAGCTCCAGCGCCTCCAGTAAACCCTTGAATAAATCTAAGAAATACCATAATCCAAATATTTTCAACGAAGACAATACCTAAACTTGCTAAAGCAAATATAATCATTGATATAACTAGTGGTTTCTTTCGCCCAATACTATCGGATATTGGACCTACAATCAGATTACCTAACCCTAAACCTATCATAAATAAAGATAAAGTTAGTTGTGCATTAGCAGTAGTCGTATTAAAATCATTTTTTAATTCTGGTAGCCCTGGCAAAAACATATCTATAGATAAAGCACCTATAGCAGTTAAAGCACCCAATATAATAATAAATAACGGTGAATTTTTCTTTTGCTTTTGCTCTATATCCATTATATTATCCCACCTTTTTAGGTTTCATATTTTTATGTATTGATTAAAATTTAATAAGTTGGAATAAAACATGCTTCAATATTACTCTAGCTTTCGAATTTTTAAACCACTTACTGAAATTTTAAGTTTGTGTTTCGTTTATTCTCTTATAAATGACTAGAACTGAGAAAAGCTTGATTTAATCACCTTCTCAGTTCAGTCTACAAATACTTATTTAAAATGAATGTTAAAGATACAATTTCGATCGCTACTCATTCATTTATTTTGAATCAACTAATTGAATATTACCCGTATCACTATCTTCTCTTAATTCATAATTAGTGGTTTCATACTGCCCATTGCTATTTAAATGTTGCACTTTAGTATTAATCGTGTTGCCTTTTTGACTAGCACTTACAACTTGTGGATTAATAAAAGCAACTGATTGGTTTAAATTGTTTTTTATAGACTTATAGATACTCGATTTATCTTTTAAAAATGTACTCACTAAATTGAAATCACTTTGTGAAATAGCTGAATTCAAAGTGAAAGAATAATTACTAAAGAAATTACTTAGCTTTGTTTTCAAACTATTTTCTTCCGCTTCTTTTTCCTCGATATAATCACTAATCTCTTCATCATCAAACTCTAATGTAGCACTATTAATATTACCTAAATCTCTTGCTTTGATTGTTTTTGTCTCTGCATGGAATGTTTTCCCTTTTGCCTTACCTAGTGCAGAAACTGTAACATCTTTCGTTTGAGGATAAGGTCCATATTCTCTAGAACTGCTATATTTCATTTGTTTATCATTTATTTCAACTTTTAATGAGCCTTTGTCTAAATCACTTTTTCCTTTTAATTTGACTGTTAATAACGCTTCGTTGAAATTTTCATTTACTTCAACTGTGTTACTCTTTCCATATCTAAAGTCAAATTTAAGTTGACCACTAAACTCACCATATTCTGTTTCTTTTTTAGCATCAACAGAATATATACCTGGGATATAAGTACCTAGTGAAGTCGTCTTATTCGCATCAGCAATAACTGTTTTCTTTTTTCCACCATCTTTAAATTCATATTTCGTATCCAATTTAGGTTTCACAATTGCCTTCTTTGTAGGAGCAGTGTAACTCATATTATCGAATATTAATAATCGTGTACCATTTTTACTTACACGTAAGTAGTTATTACCTGCACGCGTTTTTAAATTAATTGCCTCTTTTGAATCACTTTTATTGAGTGTTTCTACTGTAGATTTAATATCGCGCGCAAACTTCTTCATTCCAACTTCACTTCTAATATAGTCTATATATACACTTGCCTCATCAGAATCTATATGAGAATTTTTAGAGCTTAATAGCGTCGCTACTTTTTGTGAATCATTATTATCAATTGCATTAACTAAAATCTTTGTTTGCGCATTATGTGAATTGTAATTTCTAACCAATACAAACACAATAATTAGTAAAACAATGATAAACGCAACGATAGCCCAAGGAATAAACTTTCTTATCCTAATATTAGATGTGTTGATTTGAGGGGAGTTTATTTGATTGTCTTTATTGTCTAATTTATTTCCACAATTAGGACATTTGTTTAAGTTACTATCAATTTTCTGTCCACATTTCGGACATGTACTCATTTAGTCACCAACTTCCCCTCTACTAGAATATATTTATCGATTGATATTTTAATTTCAAATTAAGAATATGATTTCTATTATATAATAATCATTCTAGACCTTCATACTAATTTAAACTTTTGAATTAAATTTTTTTACTCTCTCATCTATTATATATAATACACTTAAAGCTTTCTCAATATCTTTACTTGATAAATCAGCTACCATATCACTAACCATATCGCTAACTATTTTATTGTTTTCTTCAGTATATTTTCTACCTTTTTCCGTTAGAGCAACATATTTTAGTCGTTGATCAATATTGTTATTTGGCTTTTGTAATGCTACGAAGCCACTATCGATTAGTTTCTTGATACGTCGACTTACTGCTGCTTTATTAACACCTTGTTTTTCAATTATTTCAGTAATTGATAATACTTGATGATGGCTTAGCAATCTTAGAACATTGGATTGCTCCATTGAAATACCATACTTGCTTTGCTGATCTTTTAATAACTTTGCAGTTAAAGTATTAGTATCATCAATGAATTGCTTCATAAATTCGATGTGGTTTCTTGAAATTATGCTCATTACTTTACTCCTTGTTAAATAGTAATCAATAGCGTTTTACATACTCTGTTAAATAATATCAATAAACAATTCTCTTGAAAACCTCATTACTTTATTAATAGTTGCTAATTGGTAAGTTGTTCGATTACATTTATATATATAAAGAAATTAGAGGTATTCCTTATGATTGCAATTATCTTAGCTCTCGTTGTGTTATTGATTGTACTAGGTGTATTATTCAACGTGAAATGGCTTCTGAATTTAAGAATGTTTATTACAACTATTATATTATGTATGTTAATTACTGTTTTGAATCTATTAACAATGACACTCCCTACTACACTAATAATAATCATGATGATTACTATGGGTGGTTTACTAGTGAAGCACAACCATCTTTTCTCCTTACAAAAAGGTCAAACTTTTATAAATAAAATGACGAAACTTCTCATACTAGGAGTACTCTTTACATCGATTCTTGCATATCTTAGCACTATGCCTATTCCTATAATTAATGGTGTTTTCTTGTGGCTAACTATGATTGCGATAAGTACTTGTTATGCATTATTGCTTTACATGTCTTGGTCATCAGCTTTAGGTCGTATCTCAACTCATAAGCAGTACGACTTAATTATGGTATTAGGAGCTGGAATTTTCACAGAAAAAGTTACACCAATGTTAGCCGAAAGATTAAATCGTGCACTTAGTGTATATCAACATCAAACTGACAAATGTAAAATAATTGTTAGTGGTGGTCAGGGGCCAGATGAACCCATATCTGAAGCATTAGCGATGCAGCGTTATTTAATACAACATGGGGTTCGCCAATCTAGTATTATTATGGAATCTCAATCTACAAATACGTTTGAAAACTTCTATTATTCAAAAAAAGGCATACACAATCTATACTCAAATAGCCCCAATATACTTTGTGTTACGAGCCAATTTCATATCTTACGAGGAATGAAATTGGCGCATACGAACCGAATGAAAGTTGATGGTATAGGAAGTCACACTCCTTATCATTTTTTTGATGTCGCATTAGTGAGAGATTTCTTAGCACTAATGTATCAATATAAATTACTATTGACCATTTACTTTGCAGTTTTATTTTTTGCTTCTCTTTTCATTCTATTTTAAAAAATCGGGAGTGGAACAGTATGTTTTGTTCCACTCCCGCAAAATGATTATAGCTGAGAGAAGTTTGATTATTGTGTGATTTAAATGACACAACTAATTAAACTTTCTAAGCTTATTTTTTATAACTCGATTTTACCATCTTCAATTTCAATCACTCTATCCGCATATTCAAATAATCTTTTATCATGCGTAATCATAATACCAATCATATTTTTAGTTTGAACATGTGCTTTAATCATTTGCACAACAGATGTCGCTCTATCTGCATCTAAACTGGCAGTTGGCTCATCTGCTAATATGATTTTAGGTTCATTCATAAAAGCTCTCATTATAGCGACGCGTTGTTTCTCTCCTCCGGATAACAAATGAGGATAAACATCTAAACGATGACTCAGACCTATCTCATTTAATAGTCTTTGTGCTTTATCTTTAGCCTCTTTACGCTTTATACCCGCTTCTTTAGCTACAATCATTAATTGTTCTCTAACTGTTAGATAAGGAACTAAATGAGATGATTGAAAAATAAAACCTATATCATTTAGTCTTAGACTTGTTTTATCTACTTCATTTGACAATAAATGCTCACCATTATACAAAACATCTCCACTCGACGGACTTAGTAATCCACCTAAAATATTAAGAAGTGTAGATTTACCTGATCCAGATGCGCCACTTAGTATGATGAATTCACCTTGATTCACATTAAAATTAATATTCTTTAATACTTCTGTTTGTGCATCTCCATTGCCAAATGTCTTAGTAATGTGTTTGAGTTGTAATGCCATTATTCCATACCTCCAATTGCTTCTATAGGATCTACTTTTAGAACTTTTATAAAGGATAATAATGCACCGATTAACCCTACAATTAGAAATACGACTATCATTAATAACACCTGACTATAACTTAAATAAAATGGCATAGTTACAGGCATAAAGGCATTTAATATAAGTATGAGAGAAAATGCTAAAATAACACCTAACATTGTCGTTAAAATAATTTGTAGTAAAAGTGCAGTTAATAAATGTTTCGTTTTAATACCTATGGCTTTAAGAATGCCTATTTGAGGTATTTTTTGAATCGTCATTACATAGAAGAACGCACTTAAAACGATTGCTGTAATCACGAATAGACTAATAATCATTAAATTAAGTGGCATTTGTTCTGCTTGATAACTAGCAATGTTATCAGTTAATGTCTTTTCATTTACAACCTTGATGCCTTTAATTTGTTTAAGTGATTGTTTTTCATCTTTGTTGATTTTATCAACCGGATAAAATGTTGATACTTGTTTATTTAATGACTTAAACGCTTCTTTATTCATTAATATCATTGAACTATGTGCGTACATTGACTCATTCATTATGCCGCTAATTTTATAGTCTTGATTATGTCCTTTAAAAGTTACAGTATCTCCAACTTTCAAGTCATTTCCAGTCAGTTTCTCACTAATAGCTATTTCATTCTGTTTTTTTGGAAAATTACCACTTACAAGTTTTGGCGTAAGATGTTTAGGCGTATTTAGCGTGATGACATCTTGATCTTGTTGGTTTATTTTAAGTGTTTGCGTCCCCATTTGAGTTGCATTTTCATGAATGATATTCTCTATTTTGTTTTGTTGTGATTGGTTCAACTGGGAACTTTCTAACTTCGGTTCCTTATTATCTTCGACTATATAATGTTCAGCTGGCATATTATTTAAATATGATATATTTTCTCGTGCTAAGCCTTGAGCTAATCCACTAATAAATAACACCATGCTTCCTAATAGAAATATAATTAACATGATTAATGTATAACGAAATCTGTAAAATTTTATTTCTTTCCATGCTAAATTCATATTTAGTACCTCCCACTGCTATTTCAATACATAGTTTAATGACACATTGTGAACTGAATATGAACTTTAAGAAGAATTGTTTTCTGATATAGTTATTCATATAATCATTTTATGAATAATAAAGGAGTAAAACTGATGGTGAAGTGTTTAATAGTAGATGACGACTATAAGATATTACATTATGTATCTCAACATCTCGAAGCAGCTCAAATTCAAACCGTCACTCACGCAAGTGGTGAAAGTGCCATCGCATACCTTGCAAATAATAAAGTCGACATTGCAGTTGTTGATATTATGATGACTGGCATGGATGGATTTGAATTATGTCAATTGCTTAAAAATGATTATGATTTACCTGTCATAATGTTGACGGCAAGAGATGCTCTGAGTGATAAAGAACGTGCATTTGTAAGTGGGACAGACGATTACGTTACCAAGCCTTTTGAAGTAAAAGAATTGTTATTTAGAATACAAGCTGTGTTAAGACGTTACCAAATTAATTCTCAAGACATTATAAAGTTAGGAAATGTTACTTTAATTCAAGAGTATATGGAATTATCTGTCGACTCTAAAAATGTCAATTTGCCTACAAAAGAGTTTCAATTATTATTTTTATTGTGTGGTAAACCAAAACATATTTTCACAAGAGACACACTAATTGAGCGAATTTGGGGATTCGATTATGAGGGAGATGAAAGAACTATAGACGTTCACATTAAGCGATTACGTCATCGATTAAATCAATTAAAAGCCACAATTGAGATACAAACAGTTCGTGGACAAGGATACAGGGTGATTACACATGTTTAAGACGCTTTATACACGTATTGCGATTTACACGATTACAGTCATTCTTTTTAGTGCTTTAGTCAGTTTTCTTTTTGCAAACGTGTACTATCATTTCAATTTAAAAGCACATAATGACGCAAAAATTATGCGTACTTTAGAAGAGGCAAGAGCATTTCATACATCTTCAAATCAATCTGACACTCAATCATATTTTAAACATTTAGGAGATATGAACTATCAAATTATGATTGTAGATCACTCACATCATAAAACATTTTTTGGTGAACCATTCCGAAAAGACACTATTTCAGATTCAGCTATTAACCAAGTACTAAAAGGTAAAGCCTACCATGGTATTAAAAATAAACCTTTCGAACTATTTATAACTGGCTTTTTTGATAATGAAACGGATAATACTGTGGGTATCCCTTTTAATCAAAATAATCAAAAGCTTGCCGTATTCATGCGTCCTGATATAGGTGAAACATTTAGTGAGTTTCGCACTTTTCTTGCTGTTCTTTTAATATGCTTATTAAGTATATCTATCACGCTCGTTATTGCATCTACATATTCAATTATTAAACCTATAAAAATATTGAAGCAAGCAACTGAACGTTTAATGCATGGTGATTTTAATTCACCAATCTATCAAAGTCGTCATGACGAAATTGGTACGTTACAATATCGATTTGAAGCGATGCGACAATCTTTAAAACAAGTAGATGATATGCGACAACACTTTGTTCAAAATGTTTCACATGAAATCAAGACCCCATTAACACACATTCATCGTCTACTTAGTACGTTACAAAGCAATGTAAATCAAGGAGAGCGTGATCAGATTATTCATGAAATTCATGAAGAGGTTACGCATTTAAGTAATTTGACAAAAGAATTATTATTATTATCCGAACTAGATAACGCTACTCATCTAAAATTTGAAGATAATGTTCACTTTAAAGAATTAATAACTGACATCATTCGTCATGAACAATATGGGATAGATAACAAACAATTAATGTTGATGTCTGATATAGATACGATTCATTTCCGAGGAAATAATCGTTTATTACATCAAGCATGTTCTAATCTCATTCAAAATGCAATTAAGTATTCTAATCCCAATAGCATGATTGATGTGAAATTATTTATTAACGAAGGAATTATTTATTTTACCGTTAAAAATGAAGGGCATACCATTCCAGAATCAGTGCAACCTCATCTATTCGATCGTTTTTATAAACGTAATGCTGAGGATAATAGCAATGGATTAGGATTAGCAATTACTCAATCTATCATTCATTTACATCGTGGACAAATATCAGTAACTAGTAATGAACGTGACGGAACGACGTTTACAGTGATATTGCCTGAAACTAACTAATCAATTTAGTTAGATATTATTTTACAAAGCTAACCACTTACTTCAATATATCTACCATTTAATATTGTTCTAAAAATTTTCTATACATTTGTGGTTAAATGACGTTGAGGAGGCATTAGTCAAATGAAACTACGGTTACATATATCACCCGAAGAAGATGAGAAGTATATCACGATTCACGCACCTGAATTTGATGATGAAGTACAACAAGTTATTACAAATATTGAAGATTTGAATAGTTTAAAGCAACTCTATGGCAAACAAGATGACATGATCCATATTATAGAAATTCAAACCATCACTAGTTTTCGTACACATAAAAATCAAGTCATTGCAATTAGAGACGGCGAACAATTTAAATTGAAAGAACGATTATATGAACTTGAAGAAAAACTTCCTACTTCATTTATTCGAATTTCTAAATCTGAAATTGTAAATATTAATAAGATTAAAAAATTGCAATTAGAACCTAATGGTTTGATTAGAATTTATTTGCAACATATTGATTATACCTACTCCTCTAGAAGATATTTAAAATCCATAAAGGAGAGACTTTCATTATGAGAAAATTATATCAATTTGTTAGTATTTCTTTAGTGATAGGTTTAGCACTTTCTATCATTTTTAGTTATATCAATGCTGGAGGTGAATATTATCCAATTTCACCAGTTACAACACTAGGTAAGTTATATTATTCACACTTGTCTGAACCATTAGTAATGCTCATCGCCATTTGTTTGTGGCTTTTAATTGGTGCATTATTTTACTTAGCAAACTTTTTCTTTACGCACACAGATTGGAGTATCACACGTAGCACATTAATGCATTTTATATTGAGTTATATTGGATTATTACCAATTGGTATTTTATCCGGATGGTTTTCGATAAGTGTTTCAAATATATTTATTTTTACATTCTATTTCATCATTATCTACATCACTATTTGGATTATAGAGTTTTTAAAAAGTAGAAAATATGTTTCTGAAATCAATAACCAATTAAATAAAAAATAATTACTAATGGAAAAGCTCCTTATAAAGTAAACACTTAAAGTGCAAACTTTATAAGGAGCTTAATGTTATTTTATATTGAAATGATACTTATTTTACATTTAAATATTTTTGAATTTCTTTATTAACAGCGCGATAGACGTCCTCATGCTCTGTTAATTTAAGTCCGAAAGAAGGTACCATTTCTTTAATTTTTGGAATCCAATTTTTAAATTCATTACCATAACAACGTTGTAATAAATCTAACATAATATCTACTGCAGTTGATGCACCAGGTGAAGCACCCAATAATGCTGCAAGAGAACCATCATCAGATGTAATTACCTCAGTACCAAACTGTAAGTTACCTTTACTATCTTCAGTATCTTTAATCACTTGTACACGTTGACCTGCAACAATAACTTCCCAATCTTCGTCTTTTGCATTAGGCACAAATACACGTAAATCATTCATACGATCTTCATGTTTTAACATAAGTTGTGATACGAGATATTTAGTTAAATCTATTTCTTTAACACCTGCTGATAGCATTGTTAATAAATTATTAGGTTTAACTGAACGTATTAAGTCTAAATTTGAACCTGTTTTTAAGAATTTAGGTGAAAAGCCTGCAAATGGACCGAATAATAAAGCACGTTCCCCATTTACAAACCGTGTATCTAAATGAGGTACCGACATTGGTGGTGCACCTACACTTGCCTTACCGTAAACTTTAGCATGATGTTTTTCGATAACGTCTTTATTAGTACAACGTAAGAACAGACCACTTACTGGGAAACCACCGATATGTTTTGATTGCTTGATACCTGTTTTTTGGAGTAACGGTAAACTTGCACCGCCGGCCCCAATAAATACAAATTCTGATTCATACGTATGACTTTGTCCAGAATTAAGATCTTTAACAGTCACTTTCCAGTTTCCATTATCCAGTTTCTCAATATTTTCAACTTCTTGTTTATAAGAGACTTCTACATTTCTTTCTTTTAAATTAGAGATGAGTTTTTTTGTTAATGCACCAAAGTTTACATCTGTCCCACTTTCATCACGAGATAATGCAATTGGAACATGTGATGTTCTTCCTTCAACCATTAAAGGTACCCATTCTTTAATTTTTTCACGATCTTCAGTAATATCCATTTTTTCAAATAGTATATTTTCTTTTAATGCTGCTACTCTGTTTTTAAGGAATTTTACATTGAAGATACCTTTTACGAAACTCATATGTGGCACTGATTGAATGAAGTTAGATGGATTTTCTAATTGTCCAGTTCTTACTAAATGTGCCCAAAATTGCTTAGATACTTGGAATTGTTCATTGATTTTAATTGCTTTTGTAATATCAACAGAGCCTTCTTTTCCTTCTTTAGTATAATTCAATTCACAAAGTGCAGAATGACCTGTGCCAGCATTATTCCAAACATTTGAACTTTCTTCACCAGATTGTTCTAATTTTTCAAATATTTTAATTTCTTTGTCTGGAGATAATTCTTTTAATAACGTACCGAGTGTTGCGCTCATTATACCGCCACCTATTAAGATGACATCTGTTTTGCTATGTTCTGAACTCATAACAATACAGTCCCCCTTTTTTTCACATCTTTAGTCGATAGGAAATTGATCTTGGCTTAATAAATTAAAACGCTTTCTTTATTTATTAAAATTTTTAATATTAACTTTACGCAGAACGTAAATCGACTTTTTTAATAACTAGTTTAATTATATACATAATCGTTCTATGAAAAAAGTGTTAACATAAAGTTTTCATCTTTTATCTAGAATAAAGGATAGACACCTAATATCTTAGTTAGCATTGGCTATTACTATTAGACACATCTCAGAAATGCTATAATTTTCTATTATGAATTATTTGAGGTGTAACTATGAAATCATTCACATTTTTCATGCATAATATTTATGCATTAGGTGGAACAGTTAAAGCAGTTTCTGAATTAGCTAATACACTTGCCGACAAAGGACATCACATAGAAATTATTTCTGTGTTTCGAGCTCAAGACGAGCCTTACTTTGAAATAAATGACAAAATAAAAATAAAGACATTAGTAGACTACCGTTTAAAACCTCAGAACACTAAAGCAATAATGATGAATCGTTTAAATAAATATACTTCACTATTGAAACCAAAAGAAATAAATCAGTTTGAACCCGGGTTAAATCAATTTTCCAAATATGTAGAACATAAAATGATTAAAGCAATTAAAAAAGTAGATACAGATGTACTCGTAGGTACTAGAGCGAGCTTTAATATTTTAATTTCAAAGTATCATTCAAACGATGTCATAACTGTGGGAATGGAACATATGAACCTACATGCTCATCCGGAAAATTATCAACAAGATATACTCACTGCCTATCGCAACATAGATTTAGTCACAACGCTAACTCAACAAGATCAATTGAATTACGAGCAACAAATCGACACACCTGTTTATACAATTCCAAATATCATCAATCCAGTAAAATATGCTACTAAGAAAGAAAATATCATTATTAGTGCGGGTAGATTAGAATTTGAAAAAGGGTTTGATATTTTAATAGAAAGTGTTCGCCGTATTCAAAATGACCTTAAGCGATTGAATTTTAAAGTAGAAATATACGGTGATGGTCAAGAGCGTGGACATTTGCAACAATTGATTGATCAGCATCAATTAAATGATTTAATTACTATCTATCCTGCAACTCAACAACTTAATACCAAATTATCTAACAGTAAAATTACTGTGGTTCCGTCGAGAAATGAAGGCTTTGGTATGGTTTTATTAGAAGCTATGGCTCAAGATAATATTGTTATCAGCTTTAAAAATATACTTGGACCTGCTAGCATTATTAATCATAATTCCAATGGCTATTTAGCCAATTATGGTGATGCAGGTTCATTAGCAAAATATATAGACATCGCTATGAATCACGTCGATGAAGCTAGTCAGATGATCAATGAAGGACATGTTACTTTGAAACAATATACGCCTAACACGGTTTATGAAAAATTTATGACCGCAATTAATAACGTTTAATTCTACTTATAATTATGTTTATTTATGGGGACTGCTATGAATATTGAAAAAGCCCGTAAACGAATTTTTACAATTCATTTACGGGCAATTTTTGAAATAATTATGTCTTAGAATAATATTGTATATTAATTACAGAATTAGAGATAAGATAAATGTCCAAATACAGATGAAGATTAGTAATCCAACACTGTAACGTAATGTCATTTTAAGTAATTCTGATTCTTTACCTACTTCTTTAACAGCAGCAGTCGCAATTGCTATTGATTGAGGTGAAATTAATTTCGCTGCTACACCACCCACTGTATTTGAAGCTACTAGTAATGAACCACTTGTTCCAATTTGTTGTGCAACTGAAGCTTGAATTGGTGCGAATAATGAGTTGTTATTAACAACTGATCCTGTCATAAATACGCCTATCCAACCTAAGATTGGTGATAACACTGGGAACACGTTTCCAGCTTTAGCAATACCTTGACCCATTGCTGCACTTAAACCACCATATGTAGTGATTTTTGAGATTGCTAAGATGAAACAAATTGTTAAAACTGGTAACCATAGTTCTTTAAAAGTTACACCGAATAAACGTCCTGCATCTCCGAAACTTACTTTCTTAGCCATTAATATTGTAATAATAATTGTAATTAAAATCGCAGTACCAGTTTGACCAATAAAATTGAAACTTAACATAATTGGTTTATGAGCGACTTCACTGAAAGTACCTGGTAAATTAAAGTTAAGCACTAATGAAGATAATTTACCATTTGGTAAGAATAAGTTCTTAAAGAATGGTGCGCTCCAAATCATAACTACAACTGTTAATATAACAAATGGACTCCATGCATAGATAATTTCTTTTGCATTGTGATGTTTCACCGGTTCAGGTTCCACATCTTTTTGTACTCTGAAAATATGTTTTGGTTGGAATTTTCTAGAGAATAAAGCTAAAGCTCCCATAGTTACTAATGGTGGGATAATATCAGCTAATTCAGGTCCGTTAAATACTGTTAGTAAACCTTGTAATACTGTATACGTAACAGATACAACTAAGATAGCAGGTAATGTTTCTTTTACACCTTTTAAACCATCAATGATAAAGATAAGTAAAAATGGTATAAAGAAGTTAATAATTGCTAATGTTAATGTAGATGTTTGAGATACACCCATTGCGTGAACGGCACCTGGTAAGTGTAGTGTATCTACAACACCTACTGGAATTCCTATAGCACCAAAAGCACCTGAAGCAGCATTTGCTACTAAACATAACATTGCAGCTTGTAAAGGTCTAAAACCTAATTGAGCAAGTAATAACGCACAAATTGCAATCGGTACACCAAAACCAGCTGCACCTTCTAAAAATGCATTAAATGAGAAACCAATGAGTAATAATTGTATACGTTGGTCTTGTGAAATACTTGTAATACTGTCTTGAATCGTATTAAATTGACCAGATTCTTGAGTGATTTTATAAAGTAATACTGCCATCATGACAATATAACCAATCGGAATAATACCTTGATAGAATCCTTCTACAACACCACCTGTTGCAATGCCAAGTGGTAATTTGAAGAACGGGATAGCAATAAGTAATGTAACAACTAACGTTGTGATAGCTGCATAGATACCTTTCATTTTAAAAACGGTTAAGCATAATAAGAATAGAATAATAGGTACTGCGGCTATTAAACTAGATAATACCAAATTATCAAATGGATTAAATGTTTGAACTAACATAATTCTGACTCTTCTTTCCTTTAGTTTGTATTAATGATCACTCTAGCGATATTGACAATTGAAGTTTGACTATACTTCTAATTGTTATATTGTTTATTAGTTTGTCGACAAGTTAATAATGCTAGATTTCACAAATTTATATCTTGTGAACTTTTTCACAATAAAAATATACCATCTTTCTACTTAAATGACAATACTATATAGTACTTTTTATAAAATTTTTGTTAAATTTTCAACAAAATAAAATCCCACTATTTTTCAACGAAAATTTCCAAACATTTCAATTATATAATGATGTAATTTTTGTAAATATGAATTTTTTTTAGTCACATGGTAAAATATATTTAAGAAATTTAAGAGTTAAAGGACAATGTATGATGATTAAACAAATAAATATTTCTAACATGCGCCATCTTGCATTACAATTAAACAAAGCCAAATCAGCTGGTTTTTCACATTTCATTCCTTATTCAAATGATATTAAAATCAATCATGATATGTTGGAAGCTATAGACTTAACACATAATTCAATAGCAGTAGATTATACTTTAAATGGTTTATATTTAAATGACTGTCGTTATTTTGGTGAAGATACATTAACATTTTTATCATGGATGAAAAATATTAACCACTATCCTAATATTATTTTCAATATTGAACGTGCTTTATTACATTTATCTAAGTATAACATTAAATCTATTATGGATTTAGCCGTCATTTCTGTTTTAAAAGACGAAATTGATATAGACAATCACGTCGTTTTTAATTTCATCAATGAATGTCGAACTAGCCATGCTTTCTGGGCATCATTAGATACTTTTGATATTAAAAAAATAAATCATTTTGATTTGAACAAATTGGCATACATTCATGGTCACTCTATACCTTACAGTAAATTCAAATATCCTGGTAAAGAAGAAGAAATGCGATTTGTGGATAGTTGGCTTGTTACAACTAAGTTTAAATTACCAAAATGGCTATATAACAAAATGCAAAATCATGCATTAAAAAAACATCGTAATCTAAGCTATGTATATGATAAAGATTCTTCAAAAGTAAAAAACCATGTTGTTTTTTTAGGTTTTGATTATGGTTATAGAGGCAATTCTAAGTATTTATTTAATTATTTTGTGAAGAGAAATCCTACCACGGAAGCTTATTTCATTACTAACGATAGACGTGGACCATACTTTTTACCTACTGATGCTGAGAATAATAAAGAACTTATTGAAACAGCAAAAATTGTAGTCATTGAAAGTTATATTCCTGATGAATTCAAACCAAATGGTACTGTTATTCAATTGTGGCATGGAACCCCAATTAAAAAATTATTCTTAGATAGTAAAGAACCAGATCAAAATAAAAATATTTATAATTACAAAGCACGAAAGTATAATAAATGGCTCAAACAAGATTATCTTTTAACAGATTCTGAATCAGCTGAGGGATTATTTGAAACAGCCTTCCCTACTCAACATACTCAAATGATACCTTATGGTTATCCAAGAATTAGCTATTTACTACATTATCAGAATGATAAAAATCATCAGAAGAAAATTAAAGATGCATTAAATGTTGATCGAACAAAGCCAATTTTATTGTATGCACCAACATGGCATGCGACAAAAGATTCAACTGAATTGATGTCGATTTCACCAGAATTATTAGAAGAATATCACGTCATTTTTAAAGGTCACATAGAGGATGACATGACACTTCCAGAAGGTGCAATTGAAGCACCAAATCATATTGAAACCCAAGATTTATTATTAATATCTGATGTCGTAATTACTGATTATTCTTCAATTATCTTTGATGCTTTAACTATTGGCAAAAAAATATGTCTCTATACACCAAATCATTCATCATATCAGCAAGAGCGTGGTGTTTATGATGATGTTATGGAAAGTTTATCTAAAGTTTGGTATACAGATGAAGATTTATTACACAATAACTTAATCCATCATACATTAACTGATATTTCAAATCATCAACTCGTGAACCGTAATAACACCTCACTAAAAAGACTAACTCAACTTATGCGAGATATTATCAATAATAAATGAACAATATATAGCCTGGGACATAATTCAATGCCTCAGGCTACATATATATTGGCAGTAGTTGACTAAATTAAAAGCGCACTTGTAACAAGCTTTTTTAATTCTAGTCAACCTTACCAAGGGATGGGGCCCCGAACCCCAACTCCCCTATTTTATTAGACCAAGCTTTATTCGTTCTATAGCTAAACTTCTCTTTCCATTATTAAATCTATATCGACTACTTCACCTGTTATAAATTCATGCTGTCCAGTGACTTCAAAGCCGTGTTTCCTATAGAATGATAATGCTTGTTGATTATGTTCCCATACACCTAACCAAACTTTATTTTTATTTAGTTCTTTCGCTTTATCAAGAGCCAATTGAATAAACTTTTGTCCTCTTCCTCCACCTTGATAAGTCTTGTAGAAATAAATTCTTTGAATCTCCAAATAATCTTCACCTTTAGGCTCAGTTTGAGCATTACCGACATTAAGTTTTAAATACCCTGCAATTTGATCATTCACCTTGTAAAAATAATGAAATGAATTAGGATTAATTAATTCATTTAACAACACTTTTTCATTATAGGTTTCTTTGAAAAATTGATTAAAATCATCATCTGAATATTCTCCTTCAAACGTGTCATAAAACGTTGTCTCAGAAATTTGTCGTAAATCACTCACATCCATATTTTCAATCATTGTTATATATTCACTCATCATTCCTACCTCCTAAAATACCGCTCATTATCCATTTTTTATTTTGTAACTTATTCCCTATTTACATGCCTCTATGCATTAAATTCGTTTTATTTATGAACAGAGCAAATTTCTATTGATAATATTTATCAATAAGTATAAAGTATAGATGATATTATTAACAATAATGAGTGAGGTTATCAATATGTTTGTATTAGGAATTACAGGACCGACAAGTTTAGTCGTTATTAGCATAATTGCATTAATTATTTTTGGACCTAAAAAATTACCACAATTTGGTCGAGCAATTGGTAGTACTTTGAAAGAATTTAAATCTGCAGCAGAAAATATAGATACAGATGAAAGTCATGATACTCCCAGTAAAGAGTCAAAACAACAACGAGAACACATTAAATAGTAATACACTTCTAGGACACTTTGATGAACTACGATCGCGTCTCGTCAAAGTGTTCATCGCTTTTATTGTTGCAACGATAATCGTATATGTATCATCACATTGGTGGATGAAACCATTTATACACTATATTAAACGTGCACATGTAACACTACATGCATTTTCATTTACTGAAATGATTCAGATTTACATTATGATTATCTTCTTTGTAGCGTTGTGTTTAATTATACCTATTATGTTTTACCAATTATGGGCTTTTATTGCACCTGGCCTCCATGTTAATGAACGGGGATTTATTATTAAATATAGCTTATGGTGTGCACTGTTATTTATAATTGGAGTAGCATTTGCGTTTTTTATAGGATTTCCATTAATTATAAATTTCTCTTTAACATTATCTGAAGTTTTAAGTATTGAGCCTGTTATTGGTTTTAAAGCCTATTTGCATGAGTTAATACGATGGTTGCTAATTTTTGGTGTTCTTTTTCAACTCCCAACATTATTTATGGGTCTAGCTAAATTTGACTTAATCAATGTTAATGAACTAAAACACTATCGTAAGTATATTTATTTTGGTTGTTTTGTAGTGGCGAGTATTATTGCCCCACCAGATATTACTTTGAATTTATTATTAACATTGCCTTTGATTATTTTATTTGAATTCAGTATGTTTATCGCAAGAATTTCACAACGATCATAATAACTAATAAACCTCGAGTACTTGTTATCCTCACAAGTCTCGAGGTTTTATTTTACTATTCATGATAATTAGTTTGGATTAGTATTCTTTTGTTTGTTTTGGCGATTTTTTAAAATGAAGAACACAATGAACACTATATATATTAATTGAGCTACTATTGACTCAATATTAGGATAAAATCCTATAAAACCAATTGTAGGTAAACCTTCAATACCATGTTGTGGAAGTGTGCCTAACAATTGTAGTTTTTGAACACTTACACCAAGCATTTTGAATGCCATAATAAAAATTAAAATTGAAAGTACTCTAAAGATGTAATAAATTGGAATAAGTTTCACTATAAATCTAAATAATAATGCGAAGATAATTAAAATTACAATCGCTAAAGCAATACCAATGACGAAGTCCATTGTTGTAATACTGCCTATCATACCCATGTAGAAAATAATCACTTCTACACCTTCACGTAAAACAGAAATCAATCCAATTGTACCTAACAATACTAGATTACCGTTACTAATAGCGTTTTGATACATATTTTGAATCATATCATTCCAACGTTTTGCACTTGATCGTCTATGCATCCAAATACCAACGATATACATTAGAACCACTGCAATTATTCCTAGTGTTGCTTCCATTCCCTCTCGTAGTAATCCATTATTGCCTAGCGTTTGTATGAATACAACTGCTAACGTAATACTTAGTATTAAGCCTAATATTGAACCACCGATAACACTAGCTGTACCTTTATTATCTTTAACATTACGTGTCATTGTAGTTAATGTCATAATGACCAACAATACCTCTAAACCTTCACGTAAAAAGATAATCATAACATCTACAAATGTATAACCGTCTTGACCAACAGTGTCTTTGATATCATTGTTAATGTCTTTTAATCCGTCTTTAACGCGATCTTTGTTACTCTGGTCTAGAATACTTTGATAATACGGTATTTTATCTTCAATTGTAGTATATAATGAACCGTTTTTTGTTTGAATTTTCCCTTCAACATATGGCCAAATTTGAACAAATTTAGATAATGCCGCATCAGTTTGATCTAAATTATTATCTTCTATCCCTTTAATCGCTTTATTTAACTCATCATTTAGTTGCGTTACTTTATATTTATCATTATCCGAGCTGGATTGTTTTTGATCGACCGTATCAATACTTGATTTGAAGGTTGTCCAGGCATTGTCAACTTTCTTAGTATCTAAAGGTTCTTTTTGGATAGCAACACGTAGTTGCATTAAGTTCACTTCAATTTGTCCATATTTACCTTCATCATAATTTCTTATGGCTGTTTCATGAGTCGTCCAAATTTGATTTAAACTATTGTTAATAGATTGTAGCTCTGACTCATTTTTACTTTTGACTGCTTTTTTAATAGGATCATCTTTTGCAGCAACTTGTTGCTTCAATGTTTTAATTTCACCACTGATATCTTTGGTAGAAACTGCATCTTCATAAGCGATTAATGATTTAGTTAATTGTGATAATTTATCAGCTTTAGCATTCATTGAAGAGGCTTTATCTACCGCTTCAAGTTTTGACTTTACGTCTTTACCTTCTTTGTTATCTTTAATGTTTAAAGATTTTACTTTTTCTTTAATATCAGCAAGTGCACTTTGTTTTTCTTTATTACTTTTATCTTTATCTTCTATAGTTGATTTTGCATCAGTTATCGCTACATACACATCACTTATTTTGCTATCATCTGCAGCATTTACTTGATGTGCTGAGACAATTCTAATAACCGTGAGAATAAGGACTAGCGCAACGACTAATTTAGTTAAATAAGGTTTCACCGATATAGCCTCCCTTTTTTACACCTGGTAACACAAGGAAGGATGCAGAACCTCGATGCGTAATATATTCATTTAACTTATCACTGTGTCCTAAATTGTTTTGAATATCGATAAATTGTTGAGTTGATTTTTGGAAACAAATAAACATTAATCCTGTTTCCAACGCCCCCGTTTTGGCATTTGTTCCATCATTATAATTATATGCACGTCGTTTGATTGATGTTTTCACTTCACGTGCTAGACGCGCATGCGCATTTGGATCGATAACATATTGACCACTACTATCTTTAGCGTCTAAATCTATATTGTCGAATTCTTTTTTACCGGTTAATGGTGCTCCGGATGCTCGTTTACGTCCGAAAGTAGCTTCTTGCTCTTCTAATGATGTACGGTCCCATGTTTCTATATGAATTTGAATGCGTCGAATAATGCAATACGTTCCATTTTTAGCCCAACCGTCGTCAATGAAGACATACTTTTTAAGCTCGTTATTTTTGCGAGGATTAACTGTACCATCTTTAAATGCCATTAAATTTCTAGGCGTTTCTTCTAGTTTGCCAGAGACAAAACCATTTTGTGACCATTTCATTTTAACAACATCTCTAAATGATCGAATTAAGTTGTGAATCGCATGGAATGTTACTTGTGGATCATTTGAACACGCTTGAATCATGATATCTCCATCACTGTATTCATCATCTAATTGGTCATTAGGAAAATGTGGTAAATCTTTAAATCCAGATGGGATTTTTGATGACATACCAATCTTTTTCAAAAATGATTTACTAATACCGTATGTCAATGTTAATTTACTAGCACCTAATCCAATTGATTCTCCAGTATCAACAGGGGGTAATAATACATTTTGACTATCTTTTTCAGCAGGTGCACCATCAGTCATATTGACTGACATTTGCGTCCACTTCTTAAACATGTCTTTAATCGCTTGTTTATCTTTAGTCTTTAACTCTAATGCAACGAAGTTACAATTTTTTTGTGTCGGTGTTGTAATACCTGCTTGTACACGTCCATAAAATTCAAATGCATCTTTATCTTCATTCTCAGGTGTATCGAACATCGATTTAAATGAAAAAATACTGCCTGCGCCACTAGCACCGATAACCACACCAGCGCCACCTATTCCTAACATTTTTAGAAAAGAGCGACGAGATACTTGGTCACTTTGATTATGATCTACTTTACTCATTCTGTAACCACAGCCATTTTACTTAGTGGTTCACCAAGTGAATTTACAGCATCTGATAGAGCTTTTCTATCTTCTTTAGTAACTGCACTATAATCTTTGAAGCCGTCACCGTCTTTATACTTGTCTAATAGTTGGTTAACTTTATCAAAGTTCTTTTGAATATCAGCACTTAATTTTTTATCTTTTTTATTTAACTCAGGTTTAAACAATTCGTAGATTTTTTGTGCACCTTCGATATTAGCTTTAAAATCGTATAAGTCTGTATGTGAGTAAATCTCTTCTTCACCTGTAATTTTTGAAGTTGAAACTTCATTTAATAAATCAACTGATCCTTGTAACATTAATTTAGGAGTAATATCTAAAGTATCTGCTTTCGCATCTAATTCTTTAGCATCTTTTAATAATTGATCAGCATCTTTTTTAGTTGTTTCATCTATTTTATTATCTTGATAAAGTGATTTCTCAATCTTATGATAACCTGTCCATTGATCTTCTTTTTTCTCTTCTTTCATATCTGCTAAACGAGCATCAATCTTAGGATCTAAATCACCAAAAGCTTCCGCAACAGGTTCTGATCTTTCATAATACATACGTACTTTAGGATATAATTCTTTCGCTTTATCCATATCATCTGCTTTTATAGCTGCAACAAATTTTTCAGTTCCATCCAAAAATTTATCAAGTTGACCATCTGTATACTTCTCATATTCTTTAGTTGCTTTTTGTAAAGCTACTTTGTTATCCCCTTTACTACTCTGCGATTGCTTATCTTTATTACTATTATCGTCACTATGACTATTGTTGCCACAAGCCGCTAAAAATAAAGAAGATGCTAATAAAATAGTTGGTGATTTTTTCATTATGTATTCACCTCAATATAGTTTAGAAGATTATCATTTGAAGATGAATCGTGTAATTATGTATACATCATATTTAACACCAACTTAATATCGTTGTTATGTCGTCTTTTATATTCATATAAACACTTTTATTTTTTCAATTGATAATCATTATCAAATTTATTATAGGTTTAGCCCAATAAAGTGTCAATAACAATTCAAATACATTTTTAAATAAAAATTTTTTTATTTTTTGAAGCCAAGAGACTTTTAATTTACCTTATATTTATAAGGCTTTAAAGCATACAATTGGTTTATTAAGGGTATAAAATAAGCACTAATACAATATATAAAGGAGTCACATAATATGAGTAATCAATTTAAAGCTTTTTTAGTGGATAAAAACAACGATGGAAGCGTTAATAGTGACTTTACTCAGTTAACAACTGATGATTTACCTGAAGGTGAAGTCTTAATCAAAGTTCATTATTCAGGTATTAATTATAAAGACGCATTAGCTACAACGGATAATAATCAAATCCTTAAATCTTATCCTATGGTTCCTGGTATAGATTTAGCTGGTACCGTTGTTGAATCAGAAGATCCAACAATTAATGAAGGTGAAGAAGTCATTGTAACAAGCTATGATATGGGTGTAAGTCATTATGGAGGATTTAGTGAATACGCACGTGTAAATTCCGATTGGGTAGTTAAATTGCCTGATAATATGACTTTAGAAGAAGCTATGATTTATGGTACAGCAGGCTATACTGCCGGTTTAGCTATTGAAAAATTGGAAAAAGCTGGTTTCATGACACTGGAGGGCGGCAAAGTACTTGTACGTGGCGCATCTGGTGGTGTAGGCGCATTGGCAGTGCTTATGCTTTCTAATTTAGGATATAAAGTAGTTGCTAGTACAGGAAACAAACATGCGGGTGACAAACTAGAAGCTTTAGGGGCGAATGAAATTATTGATCGTATTACAGATAATGATGAAAAGCCATTAGGTTCAAGAACTTGGCAAGCTGCCATTGACCCTATTGGAGGAAATGGAACACCTTTTGTCACTAATCGTATAGATAATAATGGTGGTGTCGCACTAATTGGCTTAACAGGTGGTGTTTCTTTTGATACAACTGTCTATCCATTTATTTTAAGAGGCGTAAGTCTAGTTGGTATAGATTCTGTATTCACACCAATGAAATTACGTGAACGTGTTTGGAGACGTTTAGCAACTGACTTAAAATCTGACAAACTTCATGATATTAAAAAAGTCATTTCATTTTCAGAATTACCAGATGCGGTCTCAACTGTTTTAAACCACGATAATTTCGGTCGTATTATTATTGATTTTGATGCATAGTTAAATCGAAAAAAACACTAGGACAATCCAGTCTCAATATCATAGAATGAAACAATATAAAAACATGTTTTTCTATGATTTCGATTTGTCCTAGTGGTTTTTTTAATTAAAACACGATATACATGCCACCTGATTTTGGCTCAGTAGTCTTGAATCCAAATTTTTCGTATAGTTTGTCAGCTGGATAGTCTGCTATCAAACTAACATAAGTTCCCTTTTCAGCTACGGAATTAATATATGCCATTATTTTTTTCAAAATAAGCCTACCATAGCCTTGTCCTTGATAATCTGGATCAACGGCTATATCTACAATTTGAAATGTCGTTCCACCATCACCTATAACTCTGCCCATTCCAATCAATTGTTGATTTTCATAAATCGTAATATTGAAACAGCCATTTGGTAAACCGTTTCGAGCTGCAGTTTCTGATTTAGGGCTCATTCCTGCTTTAACTCTTAAGTCACAATACGCTTGAGCCTCTGGTGGCTCATTAGAATATCTAATCATTATTTTCTATCCCCTTAATATAATCTCATAAATATTGATTAATAACTTTTTTATTTGATTCTTTGAATACATCATTGTGACTTGAAACATATCCTTCTTTGTATGCATCAGGGTCAATGTAAGTTTTAGCTAAGTTTGCTGCATTTCCAGCATCACTAAACGCGCTAGCAATGAGGTGTACTTTAGCATCATGATGTACGATATCCCCACAAGCAAAGATGCCAGGAATATTTGTTGACGTGTTGCCAAAGCCTTTAACACGATATTCATCGTATAAATCAAGTTTAGATGTACAGTCTTTAAGTAGTGGATTCTCATGATCAAAACCATGACTAACAATAACATCATCAAACGCTTGTGTCGTAACTTCTCCAGTCTCAATATTTTCAAGTTTTACTTCTTTAATACATTTACATTTATTGTCACCTATTAACTCTTTAATTTGTGTTTTAGGCAACAGGTTCACATTTAACGCTTTAAGTACACTTATCATTGCTTCATAGCCTTTAATGTCTGATTTTCTATAAACAAGTGTAATCGAATTTGCAATATTAGCTAAATCTCTTGCCCAATCTAAAGCAGTGTTACCCCCACCAGAAATTAGAATATCTTTTCCCTTAAATTTTGAGAAAGATTGCACAACATAATGTAAATTTGTTAAACGATAACGCTCTGCATCTTTAATTTGAAGAGGCTTAGGATTAATAATCCCTCCGCCGACAGCAAATATTACAGCTTTTGAGTCATAAATTTTTCCGCTATCTGTTTCTACTTCAAAGTGTCTTTCTTCTATTTTGCGTATATCTGTTACACGTTCGTTCAAATTAACTTTAGGGTTAAAATGTAAGCCTTGGTTAATCATATCTTTAATGATTTCATTGCAAGGTTTAGGCGCTACACCACCAATATCCCAAATAATCTTTTCTGGATAGATTTGCATCTTTCCACCTAATTTATCTTGTACGTCAATGATTCGCACAGACATTCCTCGTAAACCAGCATAGAAACTCGCAAATAATCCAGCAGGTCCACCACCAATAATAGTTACATCTTGCATTGTAAATCCTCCCAAGATTATGTCCCGTTTCGAATGATAATTATTATCATTGTTTTGCCTTAATTATACTATATGTGCATATATTATTGAAGAAAATCATATTTTAATTGCAATTCTACTTTTATTAGCTAAAAAAAGACTTTTCATCAATAACACGATTGTGCTATTAAAAATGAAAAGTCTCACTTCAAATCAATTAATCTCTTGGTTCTTTGAGTGCTGCTTGTCGAATTAAGAAAAATAACAATAATAATCCTGCTAGCATTCCTGTATGACCAATACCTGCAAATCCAGCAAATGCTTCTGGAGAAAAACTTTTTCCTAATACTTGGAACGTTCCTTTCGTTACCATCATACCAATGGTTGCTATAACACTAATGTTATAAACGATGAAGAACCAGTTAAATAAATAGTAACTACTTAATTTAAATACTTTTTCTAATGGTATCAGTATTAAAAACATAAACATACCTAAAATAAGTGTATGCGTATGTACAATAGATAATTGTGTATCACCCGTAAAATGATGTGCTTTTGTCAATTCTCTATAATAGAATCCGCTGAAAAGTCCCAAGATCATATAGACCAAAAATGCATATAGTAATCGTCGCATAAACAATGCCTCCCTCACATTATTATTATAATTTATTATCATCAACTTTACAGTGACAATATTTGTAATATTGAGTCACTTGTTAATAAATAGAATTATGAGAGTGAGGTACTTTAACTGAGTCAAACTTAATATACAATTCAACTCAGTTAAATAAGTTATGCCTATTTACAAAGAGACTTGGTCCTAGCCTCACTCGTAATATTATTTATTTCTTGAATGTTTAAATAATGCGACTAATGATAATATAATTGCGATGATTGACACGATCCATAAAGCAATTGAACCGCTTGAAGAAGTTTGTTCACTAGCAGTATCTTTTGATTTTTCATCTTTTACATCTACTGCATTAGCATTCTTTTTAACTTCTAACGTAGGCGCTGGGTGTTCACTATTTTCTTTTCCAGTCCATTTAACTTTATCATCGTTATCATAGGTTTGAATTGCTTTAAATGCATACTTGCCTTCATCTTTAGGGCTGGCTACAACAATTGGAAAATCCATAAATTCATCTGGCCCAATACCTTTACCTTTAGCAGTCCAAATAATTTTAGTAATGTTACCTTTTTTATCTTTATCTAATTTATACTTATAGCCCTCTACTGGTTGTATATTAACAACTTGAACTTCTTTTGGAACTTCTAATTCTACTTTTTCAGTATGATCTTTTTGTTCTACAGGAACTCTAACATCTACTTTTTCATAAGATTCTGGGTCAACTGCTTTTGGGTTTAAAGTAACATGCGCATCTGCTACTTTAAAGAAACCTAATGTAAAAAAGAGTATGAAACTTGTAGCTAATAATTTTTTTATCATCTTTTTTCTCCTTCTATGGAATACTGATTTGGCTCATAATTACTCCGACTAAAATAAGTAATATACCAATTAAAACTTCTATAATTAATGAAGATTTATTTACTCTATTACGTTTATTGAGTGCACGTGTTGTTTGCAATAATCCCAATAACATCATTATTAAAGTACCAAAAACTTTAAATAATAAGAATACCGTCCAAGTTTGCATATTTGTCCAAATTGACAAAATCTTCGTTTGATCAATAGACATTAATACACCTGAAATAATGATTATTGCTACCGCAGCAGCATTAACTTTAAATAATATTTCTCGCAATAAATCTACGGCATCTTTTTTACGTGTAAATACTGAAATCAATAAATAGCTTAATGCACCTAACCATAAACTAATACCTATTAAATGTAGTGTTCTTAGTATGATAGACCATAATGGTACGCTTTGTGACCATGCATGTCCTGACATACTTATAGCTAGAATCATTGCAATAGATACAATCCAGTACCATGATTTCTCCATGTTTCTTAAGACGAATAAACCACTTAAAACAATTAAAGCAATGGCACTTAATATGTAAGGGAATTGTGTTATTGCACTAGGCTCAAGGGATAATATTGCATCTAATACATCCGAAGACAATGTCATCAAATAAAGTACAAGTGACATCAAGTATGCCATCATCATTATTAAAGACACTGCAACATGTCTAGGAAATACATCGAATGTAGATAGGTTATTACGTCGTGCAATACCATTTAACCAATATAGACCTACAAGAATAATCGTTGCACCTTCAGCTATGTATCTGAATAATCCAAACCAGAAATTAGGTGTTTCGTAAAATGCTGGAGATGTATCAACTCCGTTAGCTGTCTTCTTACCTACTGAGAACTCAAAACGATCACTAATCTCATGACCGTCAGCAGATACTGTATGCCATTCTAATTTCTGTGTCCCTTGTTGAACTTTATCAGTAGGAAATGTAAGTGTCTTAGAATGTCCGGTTGTTGTAGGATCTATATCCCCTACTTTATTACCTTTATCATTATATATTGTGATGCCTGAGTATTCAGCGTTAACGGGTTCATTAAATGTTAACTCTATCGTATCAGGCGCTTTCGATATAACCCCATTTTGTGGTGGTGTAGTTTTTTCCAAAGTTGCATGCGCAGATGCGACATTATGAAGTATCGGAATTAACAATAATAAAAACATCATTATCAATGCCAAAGCTACTTTAGAACTTCGCTGTAAATTCACCATTGACGTCCTCCCATAAAATTTTGCTCATTTACTTATGATAAAATAATGCGTGCTATTTAACAATAATTATTCTAATTTGCCACTTTTTATCCAAAAATAAAAGCGAGACTGAAATCGATATCATTTCATCCCCTCGCTTACCCAATTTATAAAATTATAGATTATAAATAACTTATTGTTAGTACTATTGACGGTTTCAATTCATTTAGCCAATAGTTTTTCGGGCTAAAGCCACTATCCTATGTTATTCCGCTTCAATTAAAGTTGCTTTATCAACTGTTAATCGATTTCTTAATGAATACACAATAAACATAGCTAAAAATTCACATACTGTTTCAGCTATTAATAATGACCAAATGACACCACTTAAGACAAATAAGCTATTTAAGACAAATAAAACTGGAATAATAACTATTCCTTGTGCGATTGCCATTATTATAGCCCCACGACCCTGTCCAGTAGCTTGCAGCATGCCAGTAAATAAAAATCCAATGCCATTTAGAAGTAATGATGTCATAGTCACTTTTAAAATAAATGTAGCTAGAATAACAATTTGAGGATCAGTACTAAATAATTGAACAATTGAATGTCCGGCTACAAGAACGACAGTCATGCAAACTGTAAATATAACAGCAATAGACAC
Source organism: Staphylococcus sp. HMSC062A01 (assembly GCF_001836805.1). Taxonomy (NCBI): domain Bacteria; kingdom Bacillati; phylum Bacillota; class Bacilli; order Caryophanales; family Staphylococcaceae; genus Staphylococcus; species Staphylococcus sp. HMSC062A01. Next base: position 72,608 of record NZ_KV830617.1, on the reverse strand, counting down.
GATGACCACTTTAATGGTATCTTTCATTTTTGTTTTATTAGATACGAAATTATATGCAATTAGAGGTACAACACCTTCTGAAAGTCCCATTATGATTAGTTCTGGGAATTGAACAAGTCTAAATGAGATGCCGTAACTTGCTATCGCATAGTTACCATATGTTGCTAAGAATAAATTAACGACTAAACCAGTTACTCCCATTAGAACTACCATCAAGAAGGCTGGAATTTCACCAGATTCAACTTTTTCCTTCATTTCTGCTTTTTTACTATCCATTACTACTTTTTGCGTTTTACTCATTGCATTTTTTGAAAAGTCTTTGTTAAAAATAGCTACCCCATAGTATTTTTCATCTTTAAGACCTTTTTTAATATCTGATTCTTTATCAACTTTAACCCACTTAACAGTATCAGAATCACTATCCATTAATTTATCTTCAATTTTTTCCCGATATTTACTTTATTACCTTGAATGTCTACACCTTTATCATTGTTTACAACGGCTATTGGTATTTTTTTGGTTTTGGATTAAACGCTGGATAAAAAGCCAAAGAGAATATAACTAATAATAATAATATCGCTGCAATAGGTGCAAGCCATAATAGTTTGCTTTTAAAAATATTCATGAAATCTAACCTCCTAAAATTTATTGAACAATGTGTTGAATATTTAATACCTTGTAAATTATAATGAGATAGTCAAAAATAAACAATAATCAATTATTCAAATACCTTACATTATTGAACAGATTGTAAATTTTTGTCTATTTACTATTAGGAGGTCGATATTTAATGAAGGAAGACAGGAGAATAAGAAAGACAAAATCAGCTATTAAACGTGCATTTACAGACCTTTTAAAAAAGAAAGACCTCGACAAAATCACTGTTCAAGATATTTCAAATCAAGCAGATATTAATCGTGGTACATTTTATTTACATTATGAAGATAAATACAAGTTATTAACTGATATGGAAGATGAATGCATTTCACAAATTTGGCCATCAACTCAATTTAATCAACTCGACACTAGTACACCAGAAAATACAGCTGATGATTTTATTAATAATATTTTGACCAAAGTATTACAACATATCTCCGATAATATGGACTTTTACCATACGATTCTTCAATTAGAACGTAAAAGTAGACTTGAAGAAAAAATTCATTCCTTAATGAAAGAAAATATGCAAAAATATATTAGTATTGACCATGAGATAGATGGTATACCTGAAATGTATTTTCATAGTTATGTTTCAGGTGCTACTATTTCAATCATCAAATATTGGGTACAAGACGATAGTCGTATTTCTGTAAATGATTTAACAAAGTATATTTTTAATATTATTTATAACGGTCAATTACGTATTATGATTCAAAATCATTATGAACGTACCCAATCCAACTGAGACTAAATGAATATGAAAGGAATCATTAACCATGCTAACTGCATATAAACATTCAACTAACAATGACATCGTTGAAACAACTCTAGATCACTCTGCATCATGGATTAATGTTGTAGAACCTGAAAGAGAAGAAATTGAACAATTAATTGAAACATATAATTTGCCCGAGGATTTTATTCGAGATCCATTAGATGCTGATGAAAGCGCACGTATTGAATATGATGACGATACAGGCTATTCCCTTATCATTATCGACTTACCTATTGTAAGTTCTACGCACCGTCGCGTCTTATCTTTCGTTACAATCCCATTAGGAATTGTTATCGGAAAAGGACTTATTTTGACAATCTGTGATGCTGAAAATGAATTCTTAGAGAATTATGCACGACAAGATGATGTTAATTTAAATTTTCATAGTCGCTTTGCGCTAGATATTTTATTAACTATTTCAAACCACTACAACAGAAATTTAAGACTTTTAAATAAATCACGAATCCGCATTGAACGTGAACTAAAAAATAATATTACCAATAAACAGCTATACAAATTAATGGAAGTTGAAAAAAGTTTGGTATACTTTCTAGCTGCTTTAAAAGGGAATGATACAATTATTAAAAAATTATTCCGTTTACCTGCCATAAAACGCTTTGAAGAAGATGAAGATTTATTAGAAGATTTAGTGATTGAAAATAACCAAGCGATTGAAACGACAGAATTATATACTGGCATTTTAGAGAGTATTACGACTTCGTATTCCTCATTGTTATCTAATGAAATGAATAATATTATGAAGACACTTACATTATTTACAGTATTACTCACATTACCAACACTTGTGTTTAGTTTCTTCGGTATGAACGTTCCGCTTCCACTCGATGAGAAAAGTTATTCATCATGGCTCTTCATCGTAGGAATTTCACTCATTCTCGTGACTATAGTAAGTATCTTCTTATGGAGAAAACAAAAATTATAATTATAATAGATACAAAAAAGCCTGGGGCATAATCAATGACTCAGGCTAAAAATATATATTGGCAGTTGTTGACTGATTTAAAAATGCACTTTTAACAAACTTTTTTATTTTAGTCAACCTTGCCGAGGGGCGGGACCCCCAACAAAGAGAATTTCCTAAAGCAATTCTACAAGCTAAGCAAACTGGGGTTCGGGGCCCCAGCAAAGAGAATTTCATTAAGAAATTCTACAAGCTAAGCAAGCTGGGGATAAAACGAAATGAATTTTGGAAAATATTATTTCTGTTCCACCCCTTATTTTTGTTTATTCAGCTGCTGCTTGATAAGCTTTGCGTCGAGATAAGACTAAAGTAATAGCTACAGAGACAATAAAAGCAATGAGCATGCCAATAAAGTAATGCAACCACCCAGCATGTACTGGATTAATAGAAATAAAGCCTGGTAGGCCAGCTGTACCTAAAGCAATGGCTTTAACTTTAAAGAATGAGATATAAGCTGATCCAATAGCCGATCCAATGATTGCACCTATAAATGGATATCTTAATTTAAGATTTACACCAAACATTGCTGGTTCTGTAATACCTAATAGCGCTGATACACCAGCTGCAGATGCAACACCTTTTAATTTTTTGTTATTTTTAATAATGATAAATGCTGCTAATGCTGCACCACCTTGTGCTACGTTAGACATTGTTGCAATTGGGAAGATAAATGAACCTCCCGTTTTTGCTTGATCAGCGATTAATGTTGTTTCAACAGCGATAAAGCTATGGTGCATACCTGTTATAACAATTGGCGCATAGAATAAACCGAAGATAAACCCACCAATTGCACCACCAAATTCATATAACCATGTTAATCCGTCTGATAACCAATAACCAAGCTGTCTTGTTAATGGTCCTACAAATAAAAATGTTAGAAATGCCGTAACTAAAATAGATAATAATGGTGTTAATAAATTATCTAATACAGTTGGTATAACCTTACGTAACCACTTTTCAATAGTTGCTAAAATATATGCTGCCACCAACATTGGTAACACCTGTCCTTGATAACCCACTTGATTAATATGTAAACCAAATAAGTCCCAATGTGGAATTGCTTTACCCGCTTCTACAGCCTTAGGAAAATCGTATGCGCTCATTAATGATGGATGTACTAAAATCATTCCTAAAGCTGCACCTAAGAATGGATTACCTCCAAATCGTTTCGCAGCACTAAATCCAATTAATATTGGTAATAACGTAAATGGTGCATTTGCAAAGATGTTAATCATATCTGCTAATCCAGCAAACTGACTATGAACATCTATTAAAGACTTATTATCATAAAAGAGATCTGGTGCAGTTAGAATATTATTAATTCCCATTAATAACCCACCAGCAACAATGGCTGGAATAATAGGAACAAATATATCTGATAGCATTTTAACGAATCGTTGTAATGGATTCATGTTTCGAGCAGATTTATCTTTAACATCCGCTGTTGTAGAAGCCTCTTTCCCTGTTATTTTTTCAAGTTCATTAAATACTTTATTGACTGTACCTGAACCAATAATGATTTGATATTGACCGCCAGTTGAAAATGTACCTTTAACAACATCCATCTTCGATAAAGTGTCCTCATCTACTTTACTTTCATCATTAAGTACGAGTCTCAATCTTGTGGCGCAATGGGCCATCGCATCTAAATTATCTTCCCCACCTATAGCTTCAAGAATTTCTTCAGCCGACTTTTTATAGTTCATTAAATTTCCCTCCTATTGAATGGAACCGGTTCTATTAATTAATTTTATTGTAACCGGTTCCAAAAAATAACGCAATAACCTTTTTTATCTTCACCAATTATTCATATTTTAGATTTGTAATCTAAGTTTCTGGGAAAAACATATTAAAACTTATAAAATAAGTGAGCGAGGCGGTATTTGATGAAAGAACGTGGCTATATTGAAAAGTTATGGAGAGAAGAAAAGTATAATGTCTTGTACCATAGTCAACAGCATTATAATTATATTCGTGAATTACTTAAGCAATCTCCAACTTTAAATGAAGTTCAACTCGCTATCAATGAAGCATTCCAAACGACTCCATCCAATGGTTCAATAATCAATGCATACGATCATATGTGGGGATACTTTAAACACAAAGCTAATGAAATTGAAAAAAACAAATCAGCTCAATTAAAAACTGATTTCAAACAAGATAAAGTTCAAAGTAAAGAATTGCTGATTTTTATAAAATACTTAGCCGACAAATATGAAGTATATTACCTTCAAAAAAGTACCCTGCTTAATTTCAAATGAGAATACTTAAAGTATGAAAATTTTATTGGCACGGAAATAAGTAGCACCTACTATGTTTGAATTAAGTACTTATAATAATAAAAATGCTACTGTTATTCGCTAAATTTTAAAAAAAGTTGAGACAACGTATGCGTTGTCCCAACTTTTTTAAAATTAATTCTGTTTTTCTGTAAAATATTATTCTTGATGTTACCCCTATAATAAAATCAGTATATTAAAGGATGGTAGATATTAAAACTGTTACTTATACATCAGTGATTTAGTAATTGGGGGAGTTAGGTTCCTTAGTAATATACATTAGCTTGCTACTGCTAATACCACTGTTAATAATACGCATACATATTCTTATTCTAAGTTGAATGGCAAATCTTAGGTGTGGTGTCTGACTATTATTTAATTTATTAATTCTCACTCTCTAGTTGTTTAATTCATGATGAAGATGAGTTGAATTTCTATATCACGCACAAAATAATTTACTTTACTTGTGTAAGATGGAAAATTCTTGTTGTCTTGTCTAAACATTGATATAGAATTTAATCATTTTAATATGTTGTTGATACTTGTATCATTAACTTTAATATGTTGGCAGAATTTGAACTCAATGATTTAATTATAGCTTTTCTTATTGTGGAAATATTTTATGTTGCTTTTTCATGATGTTGATACAGAACTAATGAATGTAAGATTTCGAATCATCAATTAAATTAATGAAAATGATGTTTAATCAATTCTGTTTCGAAATCTATATTTATTATGCATCAAATTAAGTTGTACCACGCTATTAAAATTTTCCAAATCAGTCACACTATATTTTCAATTTTTCATTTAAGTTGCTTCTTTGAGAAAATTTTTATCGCTTTCACAAAATAATCGCAAAATTTTTTTTATTTTTAGTTATTAATTTTTTCTTACTTTTATTTTATAATAGCTTTTATTATTCACAATTCAATTGAACAGTAATATTTAGCCAATAAATATAAAAGCTAGGAGAACAACATACATGAGTAATTCTATTCTATTACATGAACATTTAACAACTGCCCCATCGCGTAATATAAATTATATTATTATATATTTCTCTTTAACAAATGAATTAACGATTACTATTAATGGTGAAAAGAATGATATTCAAAACCATATTACTATAGTCAATCAAGGTGATTTATTTAATATCAATCATGCTAAAGATTTAATTGAGTTAAAAATTCCAATAGCTTACTTCTATATAGAAGATAATGATTTCTTTAATTGTTTCTTTGACCGTTATTTATTGCAGTCGAATCATTTTATTAAATCTCAAATTTTGCAATGTCTTTCTAACTTTGCAAATAATGAAGAACAAGATAGTGAAACAGTATCTAAAATTATAAGAACGTTATATAAAGAAGCCGTAGTTAGAAACACAACATTATATGTACCGACTATGTCTATTGATAATCAGTTACTGTCTAATATTGTCATGTTTATTAACAATAACATTACATCTAATCTATCTTTGTTAGATATTGCACAACATGCACTTATTTCAGAATCATATTGTTCTAATTTGTTTGCTCGCATATTAAATGTAAATTTTAAAGATTATTATACCAGTCTAAAAGTTAATCACTCTGTACAATTACTAATGACAACGAATCACTCTATAACAACGATTTCCGAATTATCAGGTTTTAGTAGTCACACCAATTTTACTAATCAATTTAAAAAACATTTGGAAGCGAGCCCTAAGCAATTTCGTACGATGCTAAATCAATTAGAACCTCTGCCCTCTATTTTAATAAGAAGTTCAGTTAGTCAATCTTTTTTAAATTTAATTTCACAATTTGAGTTTACGAATCATTTGACCACGGAAACCACACAAATTCATATTGCTAATTACGATCCTAAAGATCAGACGCAATTTTCAACGGCTTTTATAGATTTTCAAAACATAAATGAATTATTTCAATTTGTGTTTAATGATTATTTTGATATTGATTTATCCTATTTACCTAGACCAGCAATTTTAATTAATGATGTGAGTGACATGGTAGGTCGTCACACAAATTTAAATTTATTAAATCGTTGCTTTGAGAAATTATTTGAAAAAAATATTAGATTAGCTGTCACTATTAAAAATAATCAAGAATTTAAAATGATATACCAACTAATCATGATATTCTTACAAAATAATAGAGATTATAAATGGAATAAAAAATTAGTGAAATTTATGCTTGTATTTGATACTGAAACAATGTCCATTCATGATATCCACCTTGCACACCTTAAACTCAAGAATAAAAACCGTGCTATCAAATTTAGTTTAATGGTTGATGGTTTGTTAAAACAACTGGGTTCATTACAAGAAACATATGATATTATGCATCGTATGAACTTTGATTTTTACTTTGTTGATATTGAAAATATTGATACCAAGAATGTGCTTATTGATATACAACGTGGCTTTACTCACTCATCGACGCACTTTGAAAATTATTTGCGTTTTATAGAGGGATCTAATATACCTTCAACTCAGTTTATTTATAGCAACCTATCATTAAAATGTTTCAAATACACTAATAATGGTACACAATCACTTCAATTGTCAGATCTCGTATGTCATCTATATCAGTTAATGAGACACGGTGGTGGCGTGTGCTATAAATTAATAGAAACAGATCCAATGTATATCTCACTCTTTAATAATCATGGTAGTTTATTACCTATCATGCATTTATATCGATTTGTTTCTACATTTAGTAATGAGTCATTTCAAATATCAAATAATTATTTAATGTGTTATAAAGATGGGAATTATCATGTGATACTTTTCAATAAAATCAATGACCGTTATTTATCTGATAGCCAACAACACTATATCTTTGAAAATGACTTTAAAGAAAACACCCTATTTATTGTAAATACATTAAATAATGAACATGGCTCAATACAACATTTAATTCCACAATATAAGCGTGATGTTTACATTGAAAAAGATATCATTCAACAATTAGATAGATGTAATCATCCAAAGACTGAACTATTGATTCAAGAAAATGATTATGCCGCATTTCAAATAACGCTAAAACATGATGAAGTGAAATATATTTGTATTAAACCTTCTTAGTATACCTTTGATGTAAGTTTAAAAAACATTATTTAGGCTAAAATTAGTGTAAGGAGATGATAACTTTGGATAAACAACAAGTGATTCAATCAATTGAAAAAGTCTTAGATACTTCAAAAGTCGGCGTCTTATCAACAGCATATAATAATCAACCAAATAGTCGTTATATGGTATTTTATAATGATGAATTAACTTTATATACGAAGACAAGTAATGAGAGCACTAAAGTTGAAGAAATTAAAAATAATCCTCATGCATATATTTTATTAGGTTACAATGAAACAACAAATAATAGCTTTGTTGAAATTGAAGCAAATATAGAAATTGTTGAAGATCAAAAAGTAATTGACTGGCTATGGGAAACGCAAGATAAAACATTCTTTAATTCAAAAGAAGATCCAAATCTATGTGTGCTCAAAGTCGTACCTAAAACCATCAAGTTAATGAATGATGATGACATCGATACACCTGTAACGATTACTGTATAGAATTTAAATAACTGTTTATAATAAAGAGTTTAGGACTGAGTTAATCAAGTTCTGAACTCTCTTTTTTTGATTAATTGGTTAACACCTTTGATGTAGTTTATGTCATTAAATTATAATTCAATTTAATACAGATTATTATTTTATTGCAATTTAATAGTATTTTATGTATAAAAGAGATAGAACTTTTTAAAGGAGTCTATAAAATGAAGAATAAAAAGGGTTTAGGCATCGGTATTGCACTTATTGCTATCATGTTAATTGTATGCATCGTTCTTGTTGTCATGATGATGACAGGTGGTCAAAAAGAAACGTATTATGGCTATATGAAAAACGACCATACAATTGATAAGATGGTAAATGAACAGACTGAAAAAATTGAAAAAAATGTTGAATTGCCTTCTAGCAATGCTAATGTTAAGAAAGGCGACTTCGTTTTTTTAGTCAAAGAAAAAGGATCAGATAAATTTTCAAGAGTATCTAAAGTAGATCACGATGACGTACCACATGGTTTAATGATGAAAATTCATGAAATGCATGATATGAAAGGTATGTAAATTACAATAAATCACTGTCAATGAAGAGAAATCTTCGTTGGCAGTTTTTTAAATATCATAAAGTATTTATACACTAATCTTTATAATTTTAAGCAATAAAAAAGTATCGAGCCTATGCGCTCGATACTAAAAATGTCAGATTTCTTTTTTAAATTGATTCTAAGTATTTTTTACCTTGTTCTTTGTCATAAATCTTTTCCCATTTAGAGATAACAACAGCTGATAGTGCATTACCTATTACGTTAACACATGTACGAACCATATCTAATAAACGGTCTACACCGATAATTAACGCAAGTCCTTGTGCTGGTAAGCCCATAGCTCCTAATGTTGTTAATAATACTACGATTGAAACGCCTGGTACTCCAGCCATACCTTTAGAGGCAACCATTAATGTCACCATTAAGATAATTTGTTCCGATATAGATAAATGAATGCCATACATTTGTGCAACAAATAATGCTGCAATTGATTGGTATAGCGCTGATCCATCAAGGTTGAATGAGTAACCTATTGGAATAACAAAGGATGTGACATCTCTTGGCGCTCCGAATTTTTCCATTTTATTCATCATTACTGGTAATACTGCTTCTGAACTTGAAGTAGAGAATGCTAGTAATAACTCATCTTTCAAAATTTTAATGATTGAGAAGATACTAATACCACAGATTCTTGCTACAATTCCTAGAACAACGATAATGAAGAACACCATCGCGAACACTACTACTAATACTAATTTTAATAATGGAATTAAAGCAGATGCTCCAAAAGTCATTACTGTTGTACAAATAAATGCAAATACACCTATTGGTGCTAATTTTAAAATTTTATTAATCATCCAGAATACTGCTTCAAGCGTTCCATTTAAAAAGCCTTTCACAGGATCTGCTTTTTCTCCTATTGCAGCCAATCCTAAACCGAAGAATACTGCGAAGAAGATGATTGGTAATAATTCGCCTTTAGTTAATGCTTCAAATATGTTTGTTGGTACAATATTTACAATGGTATCAATAAAGTGATTGCCATATGTAGATTGTTCTGCTGCGGATGCAGATGATTGATATTTAGAAATATCGCCTTTTGGTAATTTATCTGGATCTAAACCAGCACCTGGTTTGAATAAGTTACCAATGATTAGTCCTAAACCAATGGCGATTGTTGTTATAATTTCAAAGTAAAGAATTGCTTTCCATCCATAGCTACCTATCTTCTTTGAGTCCCCTAAGTTAGATATAGATAATGCTAATGCACAGAATACAATTGGTATGATGATCATTTTAATTAAATTTAAGAAAACATCACCGAACGGTTTTATATAATTTGCTACGTTATCTTGTCCAAATAATAATAAACCTACAACTACACCTAGCACCAATGCGATGATAACCTGCATCGGTAAACTAATTTTCCTCTTGAACAGAGCCATGTTGAAACCCCCTTCATCTGACATCGTTTAATTATATCAGATAATTATGAAATGAGATATAATATTTTTAAAGCTAACTATATATATACTATTCAATCAAGCTAAAATAATTAAAAATACTATAAAAAGGAGAACAGAAATCATTACGAATTCTATTCTCCTTATTTTTCATGACTTGTAAAATATTAATCCTCATTTAATGCGAAATTAAGGTTTGAAATTTTGGTTAAAATAATTATGTTTTGCATCTTTAATACTTTTTTTAGTTTCAGTATCAAAGCCTTCAGCAAAGATACCTTTGCGTGTTCCTATAGGTTGAATGACATATGTCATATGAGGTTCATCTTTAAAAACGACTTCTTTGTAATAAACCCCTTTTTTTGCACTATATTGTGTTTTTTCAGATTTAATATCATCACTTAAATGTTTTTGCTCTATATAACTATCTACCATTTTAATATTTCTATGACCTTGATACGTTTTCATAGCAAAAAAGAAAGCAATTGCCACTACTAATGAAATCGCCAAAATAATACAAACTCTAATCCATTTTTGTTTTTTACTCATTTTGAACTCCTTTGTACACAACCTAGTCTCATCATCTCTAGTTACTATCTAAATTATTATGAATGATAGTTAGAAAATTTTAAAGTATTTCAGTATTTCTGTAACAAAATGTCCTAACAATTTATCTCTAATTCAAAATAAATCGACACTTACATTAAACATGTAGACGTACTTTCAAATATAGTTCAAAACCCTATAAAAGTCCATGAAATACTATGGCAACAGCATTGACATTACTTTTAGTTCATAATATCTTTAAATAAGTTAAGGGGGGAATTGTATGTATATTAAAGATAGTTATTTAAGTAATCAATTATGTTTTTTATTATATGTTACTTCTAAAGAAGTCATAAAAAATATACTTACTATTTAAAAAAGCATGATTTAACATATACAAGCTTTATGGTCATCATGGCCATCGAAAATGAAGAAAAGATAAATATTAAATCACTTGGTCGTCGCGTATTTTTAGATTCTGGAACACTAACACCTCTCTTAAAGAAATTAGAGAAAAAAGGCTACGTACAACGTATGCGTGAAAAAGAAGATGAAAGAAACCTTCAAATCACACTGACTGAAAGCGGTATTAATATTAAACCTACATTGGAAGCTATCTCTGACCAAGTTTTTGAGGACTTTGATATTTCACAAGACGAAAAAGATAATCTTGTTAACAGCTTAAAACATGTTATTTCAAATAACTTCGATTATACTACTCACTAATATTTAATCCTGGCAAAAGCGAAATACTTTATTTCACAATTACTAGGCTTTATACATATTGAGACTTTTGCCATGGATTTACTATTCCGCACTTTATCTGCGCCTTATTCTTTTATAATTCCTTTCGCTTTACGTTAATCCTCTCTATTACTATAATGTACTTGAAAAGTATCATTTTACAATTTTGGTATGCACGCTTAAATAAAGGAGAGACATTAGTATGAATAATAGAGAGTTTTTTGAACAATCCATTTTCAAGAATAATCCAAAAGATGTATTTCGTGATTTAGGTGAACAAGTTTTTAATCAATTTTCATCAAAAAGTTTCCCGACAAATATTTATAATCAAACTAATCAATACGTATTAGAAGCTGAACTACCTGGTGTCAATAAGTCTGAAATTGAACTTAAATTTGAACATGCGGCATTAACAATTAAAGTTCAAAAGCATGTATCTGAACAAACAGGTAGCGTTCAATTAAGTGAACGTGCAAGTGGTGAATTAGTTAGACATTTTGAATTTAACGATATTGATAAGTCACAAATTAAAGCAAGCTACGAAGACGGGATTCTAGTTGTTATTTTACCTAAAGAAGTTAGTGCACAAGATCAATCAACAACAATTACAGTAGAATAAATAGATATACAAAATAAAATGTTAAAGAGCAATACAAAACTTTCTTTAGCTTTGTATTGCTCTTTTTTAATGTATAAAATTATTTTGCATATTCTTTTTTATATAAGTGTCCCATAGTAATAAATGCTAAGGTACCAAATATTGCTAAAAGAATAAATGCTAAATGACTTGAACCTGTTAATCCTGTTACATAAGTAATTACTAAAGGTGGGAAGAATCCTCCTAAACCACCCATCATAGAAACAATACCATTAGCTGCACCAGATTCTTTTGCGAAGTAAGATGGTACAAGTTTAAATATTAAACCATTACCTAAACCAGCACAGATACTGATAGTTAAACAACCGATAGTAAATAAAGCAATATGACTTGAAATTCCTAAAATAACAGCACCTATAATCATAATAATAAAATCGATCATTAGTACTTTCACAGCATTAAATTTGTCTCCAAGTATACCGCCAATTGGTCTTAAGAAAGTTGCTAAAGCAATGAATACACCTGAACGAATACCTGCATCGACTTTATCAATTCCAAAGTTATTTACTAAGTAGTTAGGTAAGAATAATCCAAATGCTACAAATGCACCAAACGTAATAAAATACCAAAGACTTAAGTAATATAGCTTATAATTCGATGATAATTTTTTAAACTGAGATGCTAAAGGAACTTTCACTTTCGGTTCATTTTTATCGCCAAAAATAAACATTAAAATTGCAAAAATAGCAATAATAATTAAGTAACTTCTTACTGTTGTTTGCCAACCTATAATACCTGCAATTGGTGGTGCTAAGAATGATGATACTGCCGTACCAATGTTACCCATACCATAAATTCCATTCGCAAGCCCTACTTTATCTTTTGAAAAATATTTAGGTATCGATGTAACACCTACAGAGAATATCGCACCTCCAACACCTAAAAAGAATCCTGATAACATTAGCATTCCTGGCGTTTGTGCTTGTCCTAAAAAGAAGATAGGAAATAATAAAACGACAAAACTACAAAAGAATACCCATTTCGCACCAATAACATTCGTTAAATAACCGAATGGTACACGTAAAATCGAACCTAATATTACTGGAATTGCCAGTATAATTGACAACTGCCCAGGATTAACTTTAATATCTTGAGAGATATATGGCATTAACGGAGAAATAATACTCCATGCCATGAAACCTACTACAAGACTTAACGTTTGTAATGTAAGTTGAAAGCCACCTTTTGTCTTATACATTTTTTCACCTTCATCATTTAATTTTCTATATCAGTAATTGTTATATAAAAGAGGTCAAAAATTTATAATACAATCACATTACTGATTACAATTAAATTTTAGTGTAATTGTGAAAAAATGAACATAAGGATATTCCCTTATACTGCCTGGGAATCCCCCTATATTTTCATTGTTAAATGCACAAAAAAACTGAGACATTGCTGAATTGTCTCAGTATCATTTTCATCATTTAAAAATCTAATAATTTCTTTTTTAATACATATTCAACTAACTCAGGTTTAGATTTTAAATCGAGTTTAGTCATTATATGTGTTTTATGCGCTTCGACCGTTTTGACCGACACGAATAACTTTTCAGCAATATCTTTATTACCATACCCCTTTGCAATTAAAGGTAGTATTTCTAGTTCACGCTTAGACAATATCTTAAATGGATCGTTAGTAGATACATCATCAGAATGTTTATGATTTACAAATTCATTCACTAATGACGTTGTTAATTTCATATCTACATATGTTTCGCCTTTATAAACTGTTCGCACGGCTAGTAATAATTGTTCATCAGGTGCATTCTTTAATATATATCCTTTAGCACCATTACGAAGAACGTGGAATAGATATTCTTCATCATCATACATCGTAAGTATTAATATTTTAGTTTCTGGAAAACTTTCTGATATTTTACTAGTTGCAATTAAGCCTGATTCACCAGGTGGCATACTTAAGTCCATAATTAAGACGTCTGGCTTATGCTCCATCACCTTTTGATAAGCTTCTCCCCCATCAGCAGCAGTTGCAACCACTTCCATATCCTCTTGAAAGTTTAATATCATTGAAAATCCTGTTCTAACGACTGCATGATCGTCTGCAATTACAATTTTCACTTTATATTCCCCTAACATATTTTAGACTGGCACATCCAATGTAATAATTGTACCTTTACCAATATGTGTTTCAATATTCACTGTACCTTTAACAAGTTCTGCCCTTTCATTCATACCATATAGTCCTAATCCCGTGCCTTGCGGTTTTAAATTAGGATCAAAGCCTTTACCTCGATCAATAATTTCAGCGATAAGGCCTGCTTCCGTTTGTTGAATCGTCACTTCCACTTCATAAACACCTGCATACTTTAATGCATTAAATATCGCTTCTTGAACAACGCGATAAACAACCGTTTCAATTTCACTATCGAAACGTATATTTTGAATATTAGATTGATAGACAACGTTTAATCCATAATTATGCTCTAATTGTTTGAAATAGGATTTAAAAGCCGCTTCTAATCCTAAATCATCAAGTGATGAAGGTCTTAATTCTACTGATAGATTGCGAATATCATTAATTAAATTAGACATTAACATTTCGATGTGTTCAGATTTTTCTATGAGTTGAGCCATATCTTGTTGATATTTCAATAATCTCAATTCAACATCTACATTTAACATCTCTTGAACAACACTGTCATGTAATTCTCTAGATATACGTTTTCTTTCATTTTCTTGTGCAGCAATAGTTTTACGTAACATCTGACGTTGATACATCTTTTCTTGTCGCTCTATTTGTGGAGATATATCTTGTAATGTAAAAGCGTAGATTTGTGCCTCATCATCAATACATTGATACGAAGCAGTAAATGGTTGAATTTTATTATCTACCGTCTTCATGAATACTTGGAAGTTCATATCATTAGGCTTTGTCGTATCAAGATAACAGTTAATGCAACTTTGTAATGCAAATTCGTTAGAGTAACCTTCACAGCGATTACATATCGCATTGGTCATCGCACTATAATTATTATCCTTTGAAATTATCTCTTGTGCTGCGTCATTCATCGCGATAACCTTACCATCATTATTTACAAATACGATTTTTTCATTCGTCTTTTCGTAATATTTTTTTAGTAAGTTCTCTAAATCAAGATTATCAACATCCAACATTTTAAACACCTACATTTCTTCTGAAAATGTCCAAAGCTTGCCACTAATATCCAAAGTTTCATAATCAGGAAGAGGCTTGCCATCTCTCTGACCTAAGAGTAATACACCATACACCTGATTTTTGTAACACAATGGGATAGCTACCATTGCAGTTAGATTTTCGGCAATTAAGATTGGATATTTAATCTTATCTTCTGGTGATAAACTTGCTACTACGTCGGCAATGATCATGCGTTTTCCAGTCTTCATAACCATACCGGCTAGACCTCGCCCTTTACGCAAGATAATCATTTTATAGCGATCATTCAAGTTACCTGAGACATAATGCCATTTAATCGGTGCTGAAGTCATATGATGCTCATAAAGTGCAACCCCTGCAAAATCATACCCTTCACTGACCCTTAGATTATTCAATTGTTGTTGGAAATCCTGTTTTTCAAATACTGGATTCGTAATCACATTTGAATCTCCTCTCATACTCATGAACGTGTTTTATGTTTACGATAAACAATATATCTACGATTAGTATACGATAGCGGTACACTCCAAACATGCACTAAGCGAGTGAATGGCCAACAAGCTAAAATTGTAAACCCAAGTAAGATGTGAATTTTAAAAGATAAAGGAACACTCGTCATCAGACTCGCATCTGGTGAAAATGTAAATAAGTGTCTAAACCATATAGATATCGTTTGACGATAATCAAAATCACTTACCATCGCATTCGTAACTAATGTTGAATAACAACCCATGAAAATAATTAATATTAATAAGAAATTTACAAATATATCAGAAGCTGAACTTAGCTTTCTAACATTTTTAATAGTAATTCGTCGTGCTGTTAATAGTAACATACCAATAAACGTCATTATACCAAAGATACTACCGATGTATACAGCACCAAAATGATACATTTCTTCGCTTACACCTAATCCATCAATCCATTTAGCTGGTATAGCGAGACCTACGACGTGACCAAAAAACACCGGGATGATGCCCAAATGGAATAATAAGCTACCCCATTTTAATTGTTTTTTCTCTAAAAATTCACTCGATTTAGCAGTCCATGAGAATTGATCATATTTATAACGAGCGATGTGTCCAACAATGAAAATGGCTACACACAAATATGGAAATATAATCCATAAAAATTGATTAAGCATGAGATGTCACCTCATTTGGAATTTCTAGACAAGCTTTTAATGTATTTCTTAAAGCACGTATCACATAAGCATAAGGATTGTTATCTTGAGCTAAATGATTTGCCATTTCATACGTACCGTCTTCAATAATCATAATAACTAGTTCAATATTACCTTCTGCTCGTGAATCATTTTGCCATGATGCTACGTGTAAGAATTGGAGCATCAATGGTAGATAATCTGATAACTCGTTATCTACCATTTTCAACCCAAACATTTCATATAACACTTTAAGTTTAGCCAACATTTGGCCTCTTTCTTTTTGAGTGTCAAATTTGTTGTAAGTCATATAAAGCGGTGATTTCTTATTAAAATCAAAGGTATCTGTATATATTGCTTTAATTTCTGACAATGTGAATTGATGCATAATCTCTCTGTATTTTACTAAATCATCATAACCAGGATGAGAGGGCTCAATCGTTTCTTCAAATGTTTTTGGATGAAACGTTAATTTCTCCGGAAAATTAAGCTGCTGAGCGATATAACCAAAACTTTCTTGATAATTATGAAATTGTTGTAAATTAATCACGGAAAATCCCTCCATAGAAATTCTCATTATAAATTTCTTGTCCTGTTTTTTCTGAACCTACTGGAACACCACAGCCTTCACAATTGTTTCCAAAGTATTCGCCACCATACCCTTGGCTACCTTGCGCATGATACGTATCTAAATATGTTTCTTTATGAGATGTTGGTACAACAAAGCGATCTTCATATTTTGCTAACCCTAATAAACGATACATATCTTTAGTTTGAATTTCTGATAATCCAAGTCTTTCTAATTTAGAAGTATCAAACTCTTTACCTGTAACTTGTGAGCGCATGTAACTTCTCATCATAGCCATTTTTTGTAAAGATTCCTTAACAGGTTGAACATCACCGGCAGTAAATAAATTAGCTAAGTATTCTATTGGTAAACGCATTTCTTCAATAGCTGGGAAAATCATATCTGGGTTTTGTCCTGCATTTTTACCTTCAAAATAACTCATGATAGGACTTAATGGTGGGCAGTACCAAACCATAGGCATTGTTCTAAATTCTGGATGTAAAGGAAATGCTAATTTATATTCAATTGCCAGTTTATACACTGGTGAATTTTGAGCTGCTTCAATCCATTCATAGCTAATGCCATCTTTTTCAGCTTGTTCAATCACTTCTTCATCAAATGGATTTAAGAAAATATCTAATTGCTTTTCATATAAATCTTTTTCATTTTCAGCTGAAGCTGCTTCATGAACTCTATCGGCATCATATAATAATACACCTAAATATCTCATTCTACCTGTACATGTTTCAGAACAAACAGTTGGTAATCCAGCTTCAATTCTTGGGAAACAGAATGTACATTTCTCAGCTTTGTTTGTTTTCCAGTTGAAGTAAACTTTTTTATAAGGGCAACCAGTCATACAGTAGCGCCAACCACGACATGCATCTTGGTCAACTAAAACAATACCATCTTCATCACGTTTATACATTGCACCAGATGGACATGAAGCTACACAACTAGGATTTAAACAATGTTCACATAGACGAGGTAAATACATCATAAATGTTTCATCAAATTGGAATTTAATGTCTTCTTCAATTTTTTGAATATTTGGATCTTCTGGACCAGTAATATGTGCACCGGCTAAGTCATCTTCCCAGTTAGGCCCCCACTCAAGATTAAGTTTCTCACCTGAGATAAGTGAGTGCGCTTTAGCAACAGGAGAATGCTTACCTTCTTTAGCAGTAGTTAAATGTTCGTAATTGTATGTCCATGGTTCATAATAATCTTTAATAAGAGGCATATCTGGGTTGTAAAAGATTTTACCTAACGCCATTTTTGTCCAACGACTACCAGATTTAAGTTCTAATTTTCCTTTTTTATTTAAGACCCATCCACCTTTATAATGTTCTTGGTCTTCCCATCGTTTAGGATATCCTACACCTGGTTTAGTTTCTACGTTGTTGAACCACATGTATTCTGCACCTGGACGGTTAGTCCAAGTGTTCTTACATGTTACGCTGCAAGTGTGGCAACCTATGCATTTATCTAAATTTAACACCATTGCAATTTGCGCTTTAATCTTCAAGCCAATTTACCTCCTTCATCTTTCTCACTGCTACATATACGTCTCGTTGATTTCCTATTGGTCCATAATAGTTAAAGTGATAACTAATTTGTGCGTAACCACCTACAAGTTGGGTAGGTTTCAAATGAATTCTTGTTGGTGCATTATGTGAACCGCCACGAGTATCTGTAATTTCTGATCCTGGTGTTTCAATGTGTTTATCTTGTGCATGATACATAAACATTGTTCCTCTTGGCATACGGTGTGATGTGACTGCTCTTGCAGTTACAACACCATTTCTGTTATAAACTTCTAACCAATCGTTGTCATTGATGCCATGCTCATCAGCATCCTCATTAGATAACCAAACGACTGGACCACCTCTAAATAATGTCAACATACGTTCATTATCTTGATATGTTGAGTGTATATTCCATTTACCATGAGGTGTTAAATAACGTAATACTAATGCATCTTGTCCACCTTTAACTTGTTTATCTCTAGTACCAAATACCATTGGTGGTAATGTTGGTTTGTATACTGGTAAACTTTCGCCGAATTGTTGGAATACTTCGTGATCGATGTAATAACTTTGTCTACCTGTTAATGTTCTAAATGGTACGAGTCGTTCTACATTAGTTGTGAATGGAGAATATCTACGTCCATTTTTGTTTGAACCAGGGAACACAGCTGTCGGTATCACTTCGCGTGGTTGTGAAGTAATGTTTAAAAATGAAATCTTTTCAGATGCACGTTCTTTTGAAATGTCTTTTAATTCCATACCTGTTTGATTTTCTAAATCTTCGTATGATTTTTGTGATAATTTGCCGTTAGTAGCTGATGATACATTTAAGATTGCATCTGCTACTTTTCTAGCAGTATCGATACGTGGACGATTATTTCTGACTGATTCAGGGTTCTCATCGTTCCAAGTACCTATCATACTTTTAAGTTCTTCATATTCATCTTTCACGCTGAAGCTTACGCCATGTGCACCAACTTTTCCTTTTTCAAGTAATGGACCTAAAGTCACATATTTATCGTAAATTTTAGTGTAATCTCTATCTACAACTGCGAAGTTTGGCATTGTTTTACCTGGAATGGCTTCAACTTCTCCTTTAGACCAATCTTTAACAATACCGTATTCTGAACCTAATTCCTGTTTAGAATCATGGCCAAGTGGTGTCGTTACAACATCTTTAAATGTTCCTGGCAAGTAATCTTTCGCCATTTCTGAAACAGCTTTACTTAATGTTTTATAAATATCCCAGTCTGAACGTGATTCCCATAACGGATCGATCGCTGGATTAAATGGATGAATGAATGGATGCATATCTGTTGATGACAGATCGTGTTTTTCATACCATGTTGCAGCTGGTAATACGATATCTGAGTACAATGGTGTCGCAGTCATTCTGAAATCTAGTGACACTAATAAGTCTAATTTACCTTCTGTATCTTCACGCCATTGAATTTCTTCTGGTTTGTCTTCTTCGTTAGGTTCAGCCATTAGTCCTGAACGTGTACCTAATAAATGTTTCATAAAGTACTCTTGTCCTTTGGCAGAACTTGAAATTAAATTTGAACGCCATACGAATAATGTTTTCGGGTGGTTCTTTCTTAAATCAGGATCTTCTATCGCAAATTGAGTTTCTCTATTTTTAACTGATTCGATTGCTCTATTTAATATCGCTTCATTAGAGTCATCGCCGGCATCTTTTGCCTCTTCTCCGAATAACAAACTATTCTTATTGAATTGAGGGTATGACGGCAACCAACCTAATCTAGCAGCTGTGACGTTATAGTCAGCTGGGTGTTGATGTTTAATATTATTAGCTAATGGAGATTTTAATTTATCAACATTAGATTCCTCATATTTCCATTGATCAGTCGCAAAATAGAACCAACTTGTACCATTTTGCAGACGTGGTGGTCCTTGCCAGTCTTTGGCAAAGGCTACCGTATTCCAACCTTCTATTGGTCTACATTTTTCTTGTCCAACATAGTGAGCCCATCCACCACCGTTAACACCTTGACAGCCACATAAAAGAACAAGATTTAAAATCGCTCGATAAATCGTATCTGAATTGAACCAGTGGTTAATACCAGCACCCATGATTATCATTGAGCGTCCTTTTGTATCGATGGCATTTTGCGCAAATTCTCTAGCTACTTGTGTTACTAATTCTGGTTTAATACCAGTTACTCGTTGTTGCCATGCAGGTGTATATTTTGATTCAGCATCATTGTATGAAGTTGCTTCTAATTCATGATTAAATCGTTTAATGCCATATTGACTTGTCATTAAGTCATATACTGTCGGTACATACACTTCTTTTCCATCAGCTAATGTTACTTTTCTAGCTGCTATTGGTCTTTCAAAAATACCGTCACCTTGACTATCAAAGTAAGGGAATTGAATTGTTTTTAGTTCGTAAGTGTCGTCTGCCATTGACATCGCTGGATCAATCTTAGAACCATCTTCATTTTCTAATTTTAAGTTCCACTTCTTGCCTTCTTCCCAGCGTTGACCCATTGTGCCATTAGGTACTACAAACTGAAGACTATTCATATCGTGAATGACTGGTTTCCATTCGCTATTTTCACTTTCCATACCTAAATCACTTGCACGTAAGAATCGTCCTGCTTTATAGCCATTGTCATCTTCGTCTAACATAATCACGAAAGGCATATCTGAATATTGTTTTGAATAGTTAATGAACATTTCACTAGGATTATCTTGATAGTATTCCTGTAAAATAACATGTGTCATTGCTTGTGCTACCGCTGCATCAGTACCTGGATTAGGCGCTAACCAGTTATCCGCGAATTTAACATTTTCTGCATAGTCAGGTGCTACTGAAACAACTTTAGTTCCTTTATATCTCACTTCAGTCATAAAGTGAGCATCAGGTGTACGTGTAAGTGGTACGTTTGAACCCCACATAATAATATATGAAGCATTGTACCAATCACTTGATTCAGGTACGTCAGTTTGTTCACCCCAAATTTGTGGTGACGCAGGCGGTAAATCAGCATACCAATCATAAAAACTTAACATTTCTCCACCGAGTAAGTTGATAAATCTTGCCCCTGCAGCATAACTTATCATTGACATGGCAGGAATTGGTGTAAATCCTGCGATTCTATCTGGACCATCCTTTTTAATTGTATAAAGAATTTGTGCAGCAATAATATCTGTTACATCTTTCCAGTTAGCTCGAACATGTCCACCTTTACCACGTGCTTGTTTATACGCTTTTGCTTTCTCTTCGTCTTCAACAATAGATGCCCACGCTGCAATACGATTTCCATTATTTTCTTCTAACGCTGTATTCCATAAATCTAATAATTTCCCTCTAATGTATGGATATTTCACACGAAGCGGACTATATTCATACCAAGAGAATGACGCACCACGCGGACATCCACGAGGTTCAAATTCTGGCATATCAGGCCCACAACTTGGATAATCGATTTGTTGATTTTCCCAAGTGATTACGCCGTTTTTAACAAATACTTTCCATGAACATGACCCTGTACAGTTAACACCATGTGTTGTTCTAACTACCTTATCGTGACTCCATCTTTCACGGTACATTTTTTCCCATTCTCTACTTTTGCTCTCAAGAACTGACCAATTACCATTAAATGTCTCAGTTGGTTTGAAAAAGTTTAATCCAAATTTTCCCATCTATATGAATCCTCCTACCGTTAAAGGTATTAACTTATTCCGATTTGCCGTTTTACTTTTGAATTTATAATGATTGTACAATTTTTCACATTCATTAGGTATTAGGGAATGTCCTAATTCGCATGGGGGAATCCCTAAAAAACAAAAAAGCAGGTAGTGGTACATAACGTTCTAAGAATTCGTTATACCACTCCTGCAAGGATGACTTATAAATTAATATATTTAATTTTATTGTTATTGATTATTTGTGTATATAATTGTTGTTGTGATGGATGGTAACTTTCATCAACTTGCACTAAACAACGATATCCTGTTTCAGATAATTCTTCAGCTTTTAATAAAGCATCTTCTTTCGAACCTTTTATAACATATAATAAATCATCTAAATTTCTTTCATGCTCTTGTTTCAACACTTTATCTTTATCAATATGGTCAACAATAGCACCTAAAATACAAATTCCTGGTTCACCTTCAAGTTCATGTTGTTGTAATTGATGCTCAATGGTGCTTAATTTACCAATGATGACGCTTTGGTTATAACACGTAGCATTAAATACAATTGCTATCGAATAGTTTTCTGAAGTATAAGCTGTGATTTGCTCAATGATACGGCCCAATCGCTTTATCCCCATATAGATGGCTAATGTCCCACCATTAATCAAATTACGTATATCTGTTTCTTGATTGATTGAATCTTTGAAATGACCTGTTGAAAAGGTCACACTAGGTGCTACTGATCTCATTGTTAATCCTAAATCCATTGTTGCAACAGCGGCACTTGCCGAAGTTACACCAGGAACAATTTCATATTCGATTCCATAGTCTTTTAAAGTATTGACTTCTTCAGTAACACGACCGAATATTGCTGGATCGCCACCTTTGAGACGAATGACTGTTTGATACTTTTTAGCCGCTTCAACGATTTTTAAATTAATTTCGTCTTGTTGTATGTGTTTAGCGTAAGGCTTTTTACCTACATCAATGAATTCCGCATCAGCGGGTGCATATTGAAGTATGAGTGGGTTTACTAAACGATCATATAGAATAACTTCAGCTTTCTTAATACATCGTTCTGCTTTTTTCGTTAAAAGATTAGGATTACCAGGTCCAGCACCTATCAAGTAAACCTTTGATTTTTCATCTACAGACATACATAAACGTCTCCATCGATGACTTCAACTGGATATGTTTCAACACATCCAGTATCAGGTTCTTGTACCTCACCACTTCTCAAATCAACCTTTTGATCATGTAGAGGACAATAAACGTAGTCGCCACTTACTGTTCCTTCTGATAATGGCCCTTGTTTGTGAGGACAAATGTTATTAATCGCATGAATGTCTCCACTTTCAGTTAAAAAAATGCCAATTTCCTTACCATCAACAATCACTTTTTTCCCAATCAATGGTGTTAATTCTTCTATTGTAGTTACTTTTACTTTTTCCATAGATTTCATATGTTACACCCTCTCAACTTCAAAGATTTTTCGAGCTTCTTTATCTTCAACGATTGCTTCCCAAGGTTCGCCATGTCCATCAATCGCTTTTTTAGCATCCATAATTCTATCGAATAATTCTTTTTGACGTTCAGGATCCAGTAGTACTTCTTTAACATTTTCAAAGCCTAAACGATTTAACCATGGTGCAGTTCTTTCTGCATATATGCCAGTTTCACGATAATACTGCATTAACGCACCACATAATTGAATAACTTCATCTTCAGTTTCAACGGTAGTTAATAATTTACCAACTGTAACATCTGTACCTCCGTTACCACCGATGTAAATTTGATAACCGTTTTCTACTGAGATAACACCGAAATCTTTAACTCCTGATTCAACGCAACTACGTGGGCAACCAGACACACCCATTTTGAATTTATGTGGTGTGTCAATGTATTCGAATGTTTTTTCTAAACGAATACCTAAGCGTGTAGTGTATTGAGTACCGAATCGACAGAATTCTTTACCTACACAACTTTTAACTGAACGTGTTTTCTTACCATATGCTGAAGCTGAACGCATACCTAAATCTTCCCATACTTTAGGTAATTCTTCTTTCTTCAATCCATATAAACCTACACGTTGAGAACCTGTTACTTTAACTAATGGAACATTGTATTTTTTTGCAACTTCACCTAATCTTATTAATTGGTCAGCATCTGTTACGCCTCCACGCATTTGTGGAATAACAGAGAATGTACCATCATTTTGAATATTTGCATGATAACGTTCGTTTGCGAAGCGTGATTCTTTTTCATCTTGATGGTCATGTGGGTATACCATGTTTAAATAGTAGTTTATTGCTGGACGACATTTTGGACAGCCATTTTTATCTTTAAAGTCTAGTACGTGACGTACTTCTTTAGATGTTTTTAGACCTTTAGCTCTTATTTGCGTAACAATTTGATCACGTGTTAAATCAGTACAAGCACAAATTCCGGTAGGTTTCGCTGCTACAAAGTCATCACCTAATGTGCATTGTAATAACTCGCCAATTTGTCCTTTACATTTACCACATGAATTACCCGCTTTAGTTGCTTTCGTTACTTCTTCCACTGATGTTAATCCTTTAGTCGTAATCGCATTAACAATCGTACCTTTATCTACACCGTTACAGCCACAAATAGTTTCATCGTCTGGCATATCAGCGATAGAAGTTACCGCTTCTTCTCCACCTTTGTACAATAATGATACTAATGTATAGTCTTCTAAAGATTCATGTTTTTTCATCATATTATAGAATCTTGAGCCATCATCTGTATCACCATATAATACTGCTCCGACAACTTGACCATCACTTAAATAGACTTTTTTATAAATATTATCGACACTGTTGAAAATTTCAATACCATGGACATTTTCATTTTCAACAATTTGTCCCGCACTATATAAATCACAACCAGACACTTTTAATGAAGTGAAAGTTGTAGAACCTTTGTACCCTTCTGTTTCTTTTCCAGTTAGGTAGTCAGCTAACACTTTACCTTGTTCATAGAGCGGTGTGACTAAACCATATACTTTGCCGTCATGCTCTGAACATTCGCCAACAGCATAAATATTAGGGTCTGATGTTTGTAAATAATCATTAACAACGATACCTCTATTTACTTCTAGACCTGCATCACGTGCTACTTGAGTAAATGGACGGATACCGACTGCCATGACCACTAAATCTGTTTCGATTATTCTTCCATCCGCCAATTTAATCGCTTCTACATCATCTTTACCAATAATTTCTTTAGAGTTCGCTTGTAACTCGATATTCATACCTTGACGTTCTAAATCCGCTTTAAGCATGCCGCCAGCTTTACGGTCTAACTGCATTTCCATAAGCCATTCTGCTAAGTGTAATACAGTTACTTCCATACCTTGATCCATTAAACCACGTGCACATTCAAGTCCTAATAATCCGCCACCAATAACGACAGCTTTCTTTTTCGTTTTAGCGATTTCAATCATGCGTTCAGTATCTTCTATTGTTCTCCAACCTATAACACTTGGTAAATCTGATCCAGGTATCGGTAATACGAAAGCACTAGAGCCTGTTGCAAATATACAAATATCATAGTTCACTTCAACACCTTTTGATGTTGTTACTGTTTGTGCTGAACGATCAACCGTCTCTACCGGGTCGTTGACGATGAGCTGAATGTTATTTTCTTCATACCATTCATATGGATTCATTATTGTTTCTTCTACAGTCATTTTCTTCTGTAATATATTTGATAACATTATTCTGTTATAGTTTGGATAAGGTTCTTTCCCAATAATTGTAATGTCAAATTGTGAATCTGAACGCTCTAGAATTTCTTCTATCGTTCTTAATCCCGCCATACCGTTTCCAATCATCACTAATTTTTGTTTAGTCATAAAATATGCCCCTTTTATCACTTTAAATTTACTTATTTTCCATTTGCAATTTTTTGTTTTTTAAAATGTTTGATATTCAACATTTGTTTCTTCACTGCTATTCTATAACAGATCCTACTTCAAATGTGATGATTTTCACAAATTAATTAAAAATCGGGGAATTCCCTAATACGTTTAATAACTTGTCCAATTACAATAAAAAACTGAGACAACATAGTGCCTCAGCTTATAAATCCTAATTAAATGTTAATTGCTTTAAACGTTCACTAATAATTTCCTTCAATATATTATCGAAATTAATAGATGGTGTAATATGAAGCGTACCCTGTATATCCATTTCTGAAATGAGTCGTTTTACTTTGTTTACTAGTCGCCCATCATATAAAAACATTGGCACTACAATAAGTTCATCATACTCATTCGAAAGTTGATCCAAGTCATTTCTAAAAGTAATGTCACCATATAGCGTACGACAAAAGATAGGTACAGGTTGATTCATTTTTTCACTAAATTCCTTTAACTCATCATGTGCTTTCGTATATGAGAAACTACCATGTGCGATTAATACAATCGCATAATTAGAGGAGGTAGAAATTTCAACATCTTGAATACGTTTTTCAACTAAATCTACCATATAGTCATGCGTACCAAGCGGTTCACTAATTTCGTAACTTATTTCAGGATGATCTTTTTTGATATTTGATAAAATTTCAGGAACATCGACGATATAATGCATTGCCGAAAAGATCAAAAGAGGTACAACTTTAAATTGAGTTTCACCTTGCTTTATTAAACGACCAATCGTATTTTCAATACTCTTTTCTTCACTTTCAATAAACGCTAATTCATATTCATACGTTTCATCACTTAATAAACGATCTAAGAATTCTCCCAATGCTTTATTTTGATCACCTTTTCTCATGCCGTGTGCCACTAATATATTCGCAACCAATCGCTTCATCCCCTTTATATAAGACTTTAGTGCTTTTAAAATTTGGTCATAAAATGCTTTAATGTTGATTAAAATGATATGTTTTAATCATAATTTAGTCAACTTTTTTCAATAATGTGGTTGAATTAATTCAATAAAAAAGGTTGTGCTATTTACTCATTTAACTTAGTGATAACACAACCCTATTATTGATTACTTAGCTTTTATACTATCACGTGAACCATTTAAATACGCATATACTAAACCAATAAATATACCACCACCGATATAGTTACCAATTAAAGCAAACACAATATTTTTAATAACACCTAACCATGATAGTGCATCTAAATTATAGAACACCATACCTGCGTATAAACCAGCATTGAAGACAACATGTTCATAACCCATGAATACAAACACAACAACACCTACGGCAATAAAGAATGCTCTTGCCAGTCCTTCTTTAAATAACATAGACACGTATATACCAATATTAATAAAGAAATTACAGAAGATCGCTTTAACTAAAATATTTAACCAAGTTGATTCTACCGTTTTCATATGTACTGTCTTACTTAAGCTGGCAATCATTTCTGGCGTCATAATATGCGTCCCTTTCATTAAGAAGAATAATATGAATCCGCCAATAATATTCCCTATAAAACAGAATAAGAAAATGAACAACATCTTATTAATAGTAATGGCTCTATAATACCAGCCGACCGTTAAATACATGAAATTACTAGTTAGTAATTCTGAGTTCGTCAACACAATTAATACTAAAGCTAAACTAAATGCAATCGCACCTAGCAAATTAACTAAACCTTCATTAGTGGCTGCAAATTGTGTTTTAATTGCCAACATAAATACCGTTACGATTGCTAATAAAAAACCTGACATGATTGTTTTCAATGCATATCTACCAGGCGTTTTTGTAGACATAATTTCTTTCGTCTGTACCTGCCCAACAGCAGCTTCTACAATATCACGCGTTGCATGGGTGTCCTCAACCGTTTTATTGTTCTTCAACATATGTATGCCCCCCTGCATCCTTTAAGGTTATGTTTCAATTATATATTTTATAAAAAAACATGAATAGCTTAAATTTTTTAGGTAAAAAAGTGAGGTAAAATCGTATCATGTAGACACGATTCTACCTCACTTAGTAATTCACTATTTATGTGCTTTAAGTCTTGATAAATAGCGTAAACCTGTAGCAAAAATGCCATAGCCTAGCGCTGTTCTTAAAACATATTTAATTGCACTATTATCAATTGCCTTTGAATTGAGTAGTACTGTTGGTATTAATGTACTAACTGAAAATAAAGCTAGTACTTTTAAATATCTTTCTTTCATATCATCAACCTCATTTCAACTACATTATAACTTAAATATAGTTGAATTTTTTGACATACCTATGACTTTTTTTGTTCCAAGAGTGATTCTAGTTGATCCAATGTAGAATTCATTCCCGCTTCTACACCCATATCAAGTGCTTGTTGCGCCGCATCTTTTGTTGGAAAGATTGAAGTTGACGTTACAAGCGTGCTTTGCGCTGATTCTGAAGTGAAATCAATCAAAATTTGCATCCCAGGTAATGATGTATCTTTCTCACCTTGAGATGTAGCAAAGAAATCTAAGTATTCAATATGATTAGGTTTATCCACCTTTTTATATTCAGTCAATGTGTAACTTGTTTGTTCTGGCATTTCTATCGCAAAGAAGGCATCACCACCGACTACTGGGTTAAAACGAAAAACTTTTGTTTTACCTCCTTGAGGATGAAACCATTGTTCGAATAACGTCTCCGTAGTGTATGCCTCGAAAACTTCATTTATTGGCGCCTCAAACGTTCTATTAAATATAATTTTATTATCTTTTAGTTGAATTGACATTTAAATCCCCCTATCTATTTGTTAAATGCTCTCTGAATTTACCAGTTATTGATTTTAATTACAAAAAAGCTCCCTTCAAAGTTTACATTCATTAATATCTACTTTGTAGGGAGCCATATGAGTATTTTTATTAAGTAGTATAACTAGTGATTAGTCTTCAAGTGGAAATTCTAAATCAAATTCAACATTTAAGTCTTTTCCTAATAAGAAACCACCAGTTTCAAGTTGTTGGTTAAACGTAATGCCATATTTTTCACGGTTAAGGCTACCAGTAATTACTAAACCAGCAGTGTTTTTACCGTTTAATGGATTTAAACTAGTACCTTTATAATCTAAATCAAAAGTTTCTTCATGTGTTTGATCTTTCATAGTTAAGTTACCAGTAACTGATTTATCATCTACTTTAGTAATTTCAAATTTAATTTCTGGGTAGTTTTCAGCGTCTAAGAAATCTGCGCTTTTAAGATGATTATCACGATCTGCTACTTTAGTATCAATTGAATTTGCTTGAACAGTAAAAGTACCTTGCAATGAACTTAAATCATTGAAATCACCTGAAATGTTAGCGTCAAATTCGTTAAAACGTCCTTTAACATTTGATACAACTAAATGTTGAATAGAAAAGTTAACTCCTGAATGTGCTGGATCTAAATTTAAATTAGCCATGTGTACATACCTCCATTATTTAAATTATGAAACTACGTAACTGAAAATCAGCACTATAGTTTGTATAATTATTATACTTAATATAATAAAGAAACTTATATGGAAATACAAGTAAAAAGACTCAAATTTTAAATTTATTAATGTGCTAACATCTCTTCTTTAATATCGTCCTTATCTAATGAGGCAGGATAATACGTTGGCCAATGATCCATTTCTTCAAGTAATGTTTCATTGTTGTTACCCATAAAAATGTGGAAGTGTTCTGCTTTCTTAGGTGCGATATTATGATCACTAAACTGAACGTACTTAGGTAATGTTTGCTTGTCAGAGTGCTTCAATTTAAAAATAAATCTAACTCCACGATTACCTTTCTTATAATCTAGGATTTTTTTACCAACATATTCATACGTTCCAGTAACCTTATTCCCATTTTTTTCAAAAGTAATGTTGTCACCTTTAATATTTATGTTAGAAACGTCAGTTTTGTAACCTTTCTCATAGTATTTTTTATACTCTTTTTCTGTCATAGTGCTATCTTCTTCAGATTTATGTTTCATTACATCATCTAAATCACCATTTTTTAAATAGGGATACACTGATTGCCATTTACCTTCATAATCTGATAATGCACGATCTTTAACTTGTTCATCTTTGAAATAACCATCTGAAATAGCTTTATCATATTTATGTTCAGCTTTTTCGTCTTGTACTTTTATATTGGAACTCAATGCTTTATCTAATACTTCAATATTTTTGTTCATCAATGTTTGATAATTTATCGATGCATCTTTAGATTGTTCTTTATTAAGTGATTCCATATTATAGAATTTTAACGGTTTTGCATTTGTTTCTTTTCTGATTGTTTCAGTTACTTTATTCGCAACATTATCCTCATACAATATGTATTTAACATTTTTCTCATTAATCTCTTTTACTAAGTTTGTAAGTTTTTTTTGAGAAGGATCTTCAGCATTCATATTTTGAATTCCCTTTTGAACAAAGCCATAGCGATCTGCGAGATAACCTAGAGATTCATGAGAAATAAATACAGCATTACCTTGTTTATCTTTAGTAATGTTGTTCATTTTATTATCAATATCATTTAACTCTTTTTCTAATTTTTTAAAATTTTTCTCGTATTCATCTTTATGTTCTGGATCTTTAGTTACTAGCTGATCTTTAATTTCTTTAGCAAACACCTTATTTTTCTCAGGATCTAACCATACATGTGGATCATACCCACCATGATGATGGTGTTCGTGTCCATGTGAATCCTCGTGTTCTTCATCACCGTGTTCGTGTTGGTCTGTTAGTAGTGTTGATTGATCTAGTTTATCTTGTAATGAAACTTTCTTTTTATCATTTTTAATTGTGGCTGCAACTTTCTTAGCGACTGGATCTAAATCATCACCTGTATATACAAATAAATCAGATTGATCAACCTTTAACATGTCTTTCTGAGTTGGTTCATAATCATGTAGGTCTGTGCCAGCAGGATAAATAGACGATACATTGACATGGTTACCACCTATTTCCTCTATAAAGGATTGCAAAGGATATACAGTTGTAGACACATTCATTTTGTTATCACCTTTAGAATCTTTATTAGAACGATCTTCCTTTCCACAAGCGACTAATATAAATACAATAATAGTTATCAAAACAGTAAGACTTAAAAAGCGTTTCATTTTATACCTCCTAAATAGTAATACTTACGATTTAAAAGCATAACTTTATTTGTATAAAATTACAATAGTTTTTTATTTTTTTATTTTCAATTTAATAAAAATCATCTTTTATTAAAAATATCTATCATTGATTAAGTTACTACCTTTCTAAATTTTTAAAAAAAGAAGAATCATAGTGAAGTACACTACAATTCTTATTTGAATCAACATTATTAAATTTATTCCACTTCTCTTTAGTGGTTACAATATAACACAAAATGAATGTCAGCGTTACTCACTATGACATCGTGACTATAAGTATTTCTTCCATTCTTCGACTTTATAAGGATCTTTCACTTTTTTTCCATTTATAAAAACAGTTGGAACAGTATCAATATTATTATCTTCTGTTAGTTCCTTTTGTTTTTCTGCTTTTTTCCAAGCTTCACTGTTCTTAGTCTTATACTGCTTTTTAATGTCAGATTTTTGTTGCGTCGTAATATCTAACTTATCAATTTCTTTATCAAAAAATTGTTCTGTTAACCACTTTTTATCCTCGTCTTTTTGATTCGCGAATACGTTACGTTGAAAAGTTAAGTATTCATTAGGTGCAACTTTTTGCACTGCGTTTCCGGCTCTAGAGCCGACGATTGAATCTTTACCAAGAAATCCAGCATTAATAAATTGATACTCTACTTTATTCGTATCAATATAGTCTTTTTTAATTGTTGGCATTACATTCTTTTCCACTTTTTTACAGTATGGACATTTAAAGTCTCCATACTCAACGATTAAAATTTTGCCATTCTCAGTTTTAGGTGGCTGCTTTTCCTTGTTGTCATTAGAACAAGCACTTATGATGATTATTAAAACCATCATCATACTTATTAACAAAATTCTCTTTTTCATAGATGCTCCTTTGTAATAACATATTAATTCATATTTTCTTCCTTATAATCAGCATCATGTGATTCGATATATTGTTTTGTATCAAAGTTATCAATGCGTTTCGCTTTTTTACCATCAAATTGATAAGTGTAGTAATGAACTTCTTCATTATTACTTAAAGGTTTATACGCTAAGACAACATACTTTCCATCTTCATAAACATAAATATTCGCATCTTTTTTATCAAAGTGTTTAACCATATCTCCTGTATCATTCTTAGACATTTGTTCTTGCTTTTGATCTTGGATTTTTACAGCTTTATCTATTTTATCGACATATTTATCGTTACCACACGCTGCTAGCAATAATATACCGACACTTAACATAACTAATATACGTTTCATATATTCACTCCTATTGCCCAGTTCTCTCTATCTATCATAATACTTCTTTTGCAAATACTATCATACAATGGTTTTAAAATATGCGCTAGTTCATAAAAATTTAGTTTTCTAAAAATATTTATTATTATAAATTAAATATATATTTTAACCCACAACTAAAGTACGGTGTGATTTAATAACTTATCTTGTGTAATAGTTGTAGTTATTTGTTAAAATAAAGGATAATTCTTAAAAACGCAGAGGAGTAGATGAATATGAAATTCGTAACTTTATCACCGGAGGAATTTGGGAAATTTACATCCAGTCATTTCTCTCATTACACACAATCTCGAATTCACTTTGAAAACAGAAATGAATTAAAAGGTGATGTGCATGTTGTAGGTGTCAAAGATGACAGCGACAATGTCATCGCTGCAACTTTAATGACTGAGGCACGTGCTTTAAAAGTGTTCAAATACTTTTATACACATCGTGGACCTGTCATGGACTACAGTAATATTGAATTGGTTCACTTTTTCTTTAAATCACTAACAAGTTATTTAAAAAAACATAATTGCTTATATGTATTAGTTGATCCTTATATTTTGGAGAACCTACGTAATGCTGATGGAGAAATTTTAGAAAGTTACGATAACCGAGCAGTCATCAAAACGTTGGAAGATTTAGGTTACAAACATCAAGGATGGACAGTAGGTTATAGCACAATGAGTCAAATACGTTGGTTATCTGTCTTAGATTTAAAAGACAAGTCAGAAGATCAATTATTAAAAGAAATGGACTATCAAACACGTCGTAACATTAAAAAAACGTATGAAATGGGCGTAAAAGTAAGAACGCTACCTATGGATGAAACGGATACGTTCTTTGAATTATTCCAAATGGCCGAAGAAAAACATGGTTTCAAATTTAGAGACAAACCATACTTTTATGAAATGCAAAAAACGTATAAAGACCATGCAATGCTTAAACTTGCCTATATTGATTTAAAGGATTACTTATCTACTCTCCAACAAAAACACGATTCATTAACAGTACAATTATCCGAAGTCGATGCTGTATTAGAGGAAAACCCTAACTCTAAGAAAAATAAAAATAAACGCACACAAATACAACAACAAGTTGATAGTAATGAACGCAAATTAAATGAAACGAAAGATAAAATTGCTGAAGAAGGCGAAACACTTAATCTAGCTGCGGCTTTATACTTATATAATGAACATGAAGTTTATTATTTATCCAGTGGTTCAAATCCTAGATATAATGCGTATATGGGCGCATATCGTTTACAATGGGATATGATTAAATTCGCAAAAGAACATAATGTAGATCGTTATAATTTCTACGGTATTACAGGTGACTTTAGTGAAGATGCTGAAGATTATGGTGTGCAACAATTTAAAAAAGGCTTCAATGCTAATGTTTACGAATACATTGGAGATTTCATTAAACCGATACACCCACTTGCATACAAAGTTAAACAACTATTAGAACGTAAATAACTATAAAGCAAAAAACACTTTTCTAAGTTCAACTTTATGAACTTTAGAAAAGTGTTTTTCATTATTAATCTTCATTAATTACATTTAAGAAACGACGTAATTCTTCTGTCTTAGGATGTTCGAATATTTCGTCTGGTGTACCTTGTTCACCAATACGTCCTTCGTGTATAAAGACGATTTTATTTGAGACTTGGCGTGCAAATCGCATTTCATGCGTTACAATCACCATTGTCATACCTTCATCAGCTAATTCTTTAATTACTCTTAATACGTCATTAACTAATTCTGGATCTAATGCAGAAGTAGGTTCATCAAACAACATTACTTGCGGATTCATAGCTAGTGCTCTAGCAATTGCTACACGTTGTTGTTGACCACCCGAAAGTGTATGTGGACGTTGATCTTTAACACTTGTTAAACCAACTTTTTCGAGTAATCCCATTGCTCTTTCTTTCGCATCTGCTTTACTCATTTTCTTTACAGTTACTAATCCTTCCATTACATTTTCTAATGCAGATTTATGAGGAAATAGATTATAACTTTGAAATACCATACCCGATTGCTTGCGTACGCTCATTTGAGACTTTTTATTATTAGCGGTGTAACTTTCACCATTAACACTAACATTACCTTCAGTCGGAATTTCTAAAGCATTAATCATACGTAGTAATGTCGTTTTACCTGAACCAGATCGTCCAATAAGTGTTATGACTTCCCCTTTTTCTACGTTTAAATCAATGCCTTTAATGACTTCTTTATCATTGAATGATTTATGGATACCACTTAATTCAATCATGAGTTATACCCTCTTTCAATATATGATTCATAGAAGCTTTGGATAACTGAGATAATGAAGCAAATTACCCAATACATAACCGCTACAAGAATATAAATTGTGAAATATTCATATGTTGTAGACGCTACCTCTTGAGCTTTACGGAACATTTCTGCAACTAAGATAAAGCCAAGTAATGATGTATCTTTAATTAAACTTAAGAATGTATTTCCTAAAGCTGGTATTGAAACACGGATCGCTTGAGGTAAAATAATTCTTTGAATCGTTTGTCTATAGTTCATTCCTATAGAATAAGCCGCTTCTGTTTGACCTTTAGGTATAGAAATAATACCACCACGGATAATTTCTGATGCATACGCACCAACATTAAGTGACAAACCGATGATAGCTGAAACAACTGATGATAATGTCCATTGTTCATCAGCATTACCAGTTACTAAGCGTCCTAATTCAGGAATACCATAAAAGATTATGAATAACTGTACGATCATCGGTGTACCACGAATAATTGAAACGTATACTCTTGCGATACCTTTTAAAACTTTACTCGTTGAAATACGCATTAACGCTGTAAATAAAGCAATAATCAAACCTAAGATAAATGTAACTATTGTTATTGGAATAGAATATTTTAATAAACCTTCCAACATTGGTCCAAATGCTTGCCCTGCCGCATCTAATGCATGTTGTTGTTGACTATTTAGGCTCAGAAACATTTTCACCGAACCATTTCTTACCAATTTCCGCTAATTTACCATTTTCTTTTAATGTTTTAAGTCCATCGTTGAAATCAGATACAACTTTATCATCAACATCTTTGTTAAATGTGAATGCTGATTTACTTTGCTCTGCATTTCCTTTGATTGCTTTAATTTTAGCGTTTGGTTTTTGTTTTTTATAATCTAAGTAAGATAAGCTATCGTTGAATGTACCATCAACACGATTAGATAATAATAAGTCCATCGCTTGGTTAAAGCCATCAACTTTAGTAATATCTGAACCTTTATCTTTAGCTAATTGACCATAGTTAGACGTGAATGTTTGAGCCATTTTTTTACCTTTGACGTCATTAAATGATTTAATGTTCTTTTCATTTTCACGTACTACTAAAACTGCGCTTGAATAAGTGTAAGGTGTAGAGAATTTATATTTTTTCTCTCTATCTTTGTTTACACCAACTTGGTTAGCAATAACGTCAAAACGTTTCGCATCTAAACCAGCAAACATTGAATCCCATGATGTTTCATTAAATTTAAGTTTATAACCTTTTTCTTTTGCAACTGCTTTGATTACATCAATATCGTAACCAGTTAATTTGTCTTGTTTATTGTGGAACGTGAATGGTGCATATGTACCTTCAGTACCCACTTTCAGTGTTTTACTATCGCTGTTACTACTACTTGATTTAGAATCACTATTTTTATCAGATGATCCTCCATTACCACAAGCAGCTAACACAAAGATAAGTGCTAAAGCAACAAATAAAAGTCTTTTCATCTACCTTGTCCTCCATATTCCTATTAGATTAGTCAGAATAAATTAATTCTAATCTCATGGGTGGGAATAGTCAACATTATTTTACATTTGCCTAAGTGTTCAGAATGTTTGGATATTAATAAAATAAAAAAGAGACCTAGACATAGAACGTTTTTGTTAAAGGAGCCCTCTATGGTATCCCTTCTATGAAAAAATGCTTAAACATTTTCAACGTTCGTCTTGATCTCTTATTTTAACTATATAAAGTTCATTTAATTATTTTGTAATTTAGCTTCTGCCTTAACCTTTTTCTTACTTTTAATTAAAAATGTAAGCAATAAACTGATGACTGTAATAATAACGGCAAATAAAAATCCTGAATGATAACCATGAAGCATGGCATCAATTTGTATTTGTCCTGCCATTTCTTTTTTATCCATACCTTGATAATCACTCATCGTCGGTTGGAAATTCTTACTTGCTGTACTTAATATTGTTATTAAACCTGCTGTTCCAATTGAACCAGCAATTTGCTGAATGGTATTTGTCATGGATGAGCCATGAGCATTAAGTTCTGGTGTTAGCTGATTCATTGTATGCGTCATTATTGGCATCAAGCCCATTGCAATTCCAATCATACGAATAGCATAAACAGTTGCCAACATTATCGTAGATGTATGTTCATCCATGACTACAAAGTAAGAAGTAGTTATAAGAACAATAGACATACCAATTATTGCTAACACTTTAGCACCAAATGTTTCGTATAACCAACCTGAAATCACAGACATGATAGCCATAACAATTGCTCCAGGTAGTAAGATGAGTCCTGAATCGATAGGCGTTCTTCCTAAAAGATTTTGTACAAACATAGGCAATACTGTTTCAGAACCAATCATCGAAATCATTGTTGCAGCCATAATCGCTAAACCAACTGCAAACTCTTTATTCTTAAATACTTTGAAACTTAGTAATGGCGTTTCAAGTCTCTCTTGACGCCAAATAAATATTCCGACTAATAGTATACCGCCTATTATCGTTATTAATACTAGTGGATCATCCCATCCATCACTTGAAATAGAACTAACACCGTATAATAATCCACCAAATCCTAATATAGATAATATTATAAAAATGAGGTCAATAGGAGTTTTAACTGTTGTTCCAACGTTTTTAATAATTTTTAAAGCTATAAGAAATGTTATTGCTGAAATCGGTGCTACGACATGGAAAAGTGATCTCCAGTCAAAATATTCAACTAAATAACCCGATAATGTAGGACCAATTGCTGGTGCAAGACCTATGACCAATCCAAACATTCCCATATATTTACCACGTTCATGTGGTTTAAAGACATCTAGAATTGTTGTCATCATCAGTGGCATCATAATACCTGAGCCTAATGCTTGAATAATACGCGCGATTAAAAGGATTGTGAAGTTTGGACTAAAACCGCCTAACATCGTCCCGATAAAGAATATCAGAATTCCAGTTAGGAACACTTGTCTTGTTGAGTATCGCTGTATAATGAATGCAGATAATGGAATGACTACACCATTAGTTAGTAAGAATGCAGTTGTTAGCCATTGTACTTGTGAATATTCAATGTTAAAATCTTTCATTATTCTCGGCAACGCTGTAGTGAGTAGCGTTTCATTTAACAACCCGAAAAAGCCACCTAACAACATCGTAAATATCATTGCTAATTTTTGTTTATGTGACATATTATTCCCCTCCTATCTACCTAAGCTTTCAATAGATACATTTGACTATTATACATATATAATTTTAAATTTCATATAAATTTTTTGTGTTATTTTGTAAATCGTAATAATTACTATTTACTTTTAGCTTACTTTCCTTTATCCTTTTTAAAAAGGAGGAATCAAATATGAAACAAGATTTACAAACAGCACGTCGAAATTTGAATAGTCCTAATATCAAAACTCGCAAACGTGCATTAAAAATAATTAAACAATACAAACGTAATCGTAAATCAGCTTAATGTTATCTATTTCTTCCATAAATAACTCCTACAAAGAAAAAAGGCTGTGACTAAATAAAATGTCTCAGCCTTCTTTTACCATATTGGCAGTAGTTGATTGATTTGAAAATGCGCTTAAATCAAGTTTTTTCAAACTTACTCATCCTTGTCGGGATGGGACCACGAATTTATTTTAATTTCTGCCCCGCTCCCACTACTTTAATTTAATAATTATAAATAATAATGATCAATTACATTTAAATTGTCATCTAATTCGTAAATAAGTGGTGCACCAGTTTTAATTTCATAACCAATGATATCTTCATCAGATACATTATCTAAATATTT
Organism: Staphylococcus sp. HMSC062A01; assembly: GCF_001836805.1. Classification (NCBI taxonomy): domain Bacteria; kingdom Bacillati; phylum Bacillota; class Bacilli; order Caryophanales; family Staphylococcaceae; genus Staphylococcus; species Staphylococcus sp. HMSC062A01. The sequence goes on along the minus strand of NZ_KV830617.1, from coordinate 33,875 downwards.
AATTAATGCACGGATTGAATTACCGTGTGCAGCTACTAGAACTGTTTCTCCATCTAATAGATGTTGAGAAATCTTATCTGTCCATATAGGTACCACACGTTCTAACGTTGTTTTTAAACTTTCAGAATAAGGCATCATACGATGATCTAAATGTCTATAACGACGATCTTTTAAATATGATTCACGTTGTTCTTCAGTTTGTGCTGGTGGCTTAACGTCATATGAACGTCGCCATTGATGCACTTGTTCTTCACCAAATTCTTTTCGCGCTTCATCTTTATTAAGACCTTGTAATTTACCATAATGACGCTCATTTAAACGCCAACTTTTATGCACTGGAATCCACTCTTGATCTGATTCAGCTAATAAAAATTGAGTTGTCTCTAATGCTCTCGTTAACAATGAAGTAAACGCCACATCAATTTCAATACCATTTTCTTTTAATTTACGTCCTGAAGTAATTGCTTCATTTCGTCCTTGTTCAGATAGTTGAACATCTTCCCATCCTGTAAATAAATTTTTAGCATTCCATTCACTTTGACCGTGACGACATAATATTAATTTTGGCATATCAAAACACCTTCCTATACGTTAGTTTTAATTGAATGATTTTGTTTAAAATGACTTAAAACCAATCACTAACTCTAAACTTACTTCCCTATGCTTTGCAACAAGTAACCTACTCTTTTTCTATTACATTTATTATAAAACTATTTCGTTAAATTTCATAATATCTTAAATTCACGCCATTTTTGGCATAAATGACGTTAGTTTGTCATGTTCGTTATCTTCAGTTCATTTTTGATACTATCTTTTGATATTGTAGTAACCTATGTCATTAAATGAGGTGTTATAATGATTCTACCGTAATCAACGGCAAGACGTATTGGGATGCATAATCTAAAAGGATATTAAAAGATAAGTAATTATGACTTTACTTAATTTAATAGCAATTTTAGATTGCTTACAAAAAACCAATTTCTAAAGGAGATTATTTATTATGAAGAAATCAATTTTTGCATTAATGACAATGGTATCTTTAGGTGCCGCAGGATTAGAACCCGGTCAAGCACATGCAAGTGAAATGACACATGGTCAACAAAATCAATCTTGTCAATATAATCAACATACACAATTACAACACAATCAACCATCTCATCAGAGTCAACATTCTAATGTAACATCAGCTGCAACTACACAAGCTAATACAACTAATGTTACTACTAATACATCATCAAGTAACTCCGAATCTACGGCCGATAATAGCTCATCTAGTAACACTTCAAGTGATGACAATTCATCTAATGAAAGCTCATCAAGTGAAAGTACATCTTCAGTATACAAACAATTTATCGCAGCTGGTGGAACAGAAGAGTTATGGGAGAAAATTGTCTTACCTGAATCAGGTGGAGATCCTAATGCGTCTAATGGACAATATCATGGTTTAGGACAGACAAATCAATCTTGGGGCTATGGCTCTGTCGAAACGCAAACAAAAGGCATGATTTCATATGCTAAAGAACGTTATGGTTCAATTGAAGCTGCAATTAGTTTCCGTGAATCTAACGGTTGGTGGTAAAATTTAACAGAGCTTAAGTTCTGAGGCAGAACGCTTAGAATTTATGTTTAAATAACTCGAAAAGCGTCCGGGACATAAATTTTCTGGATAAGTATAACAGACAATTTCTATTGAAATAATATAGGAATTGTCTTTTTTATTTTAATGTAGAATTCCATATGAATTCAAAGTATTTTGGCGCGACTCTTGGCGTTTTAATTATTGAACACAAGTGCTGTTGCACTTGTATAAGGCGTTTTAAGATAGAATACAAAACATAGTTGCGAAGACTCCTAGGGTAGCAGTGCCAGTCGAAGACTACAGGCTGAGACGGCATCCCAGGAACGCGAAGCAGCTTATGTGAGTAATCATCTATCTAACGAACGCCTTTAGAGGAATACAGGCACGAGCCTTTCCTGCAAGAAAGTGTCGCAACTATAATGAGTAAAAATTCATCTAAGAATTTCTTTACAACCCAGTCCCCTAGGCAATTGAGCCAATAATACGAAGTATTATAAATAAAGAAGCTAGTAAATGAAGTTTTTAAGACTCATTTACTGGCTTCTTTATTCGTAATCACTATTTTCAGAAAAAAATCATTAAGATTAACAATGCTTTTGTTCAGAATCTATTCATCTTACTTTTACAAAGTATCCGGTTCTGGATGTACATATACTGATGATATACCTTTACTATGCAAGTGATTTTCCACTCGATCACAAATATCATGTGCTTGTTGAAGAGACAAATGTGCATCAACAACAATCGTAACATCTAAAAATATACTACTTCCATGGTAGCGTCCCTTAAGATTGTTCACATCTTTGACATCATCCACTTCCAATACAACATTACGATATTCTTCAAGATCCTGTTCATTGAATCCATCGCTAAGAGCAAAAATTGACTCTCTAAAAATACCAAATCCGGTATAAACAATTAAAAATCCTAGAATCGTTGCTAAAATAACATCGACAATAGGTAAACCAAGTTGAGTAAATACCAGACCAATTGCCGTACCCATACTAACTAATCCATCTGATAAGTTATCTTTTGCAGCGGACTTTAACGAACTACTCATCGTTTTATGAGCTAATCTCTGATTTATTGCAAACACAACTATCATAATTAACCCACTTATTAAACTTACAAATATTGTGACTACATTTGGTGTATTGTGCTCATTTGTAAATATTCTAGGTGCATTTTCAATCACAACTTGAATACCCACGAACATGATAATAAATGAAACCAACAACGTTGAAATATTTTCAGATTTCAAATGACCATAAGGATGATTTTTATCTGCTGGTTTTATTGAAATTTTCAACCCAACAATAACAGCTATAGATACAATAATATCTGTCATATTATTCAAGGCATCTGCTCTAACAGCTGCTGAATCAAAAACAAATCCAGTAATATATTTAGAAACAGATAAAATAATGTATACTACTAAACTTAAATAAGCGCCTCTTTGTGCCAATTTAAGATTTTCACTTTGAGACATTTTGTTAACCACCTTAAATGCTTTAATATCAATAGTATGTACTATCAAAATATGAATGACAACGTTTTTTGATTTCTATAAAATCCGTATAATTAATCTAATTAAATTTTTAGCAAAACCTAAATTTCACTTTAGCTAAAGCTATAAAATTGTCACTCTTTAAAGTCATTTGAAGTTTCGTATTATAAAAATAAATCACCTAAAGTTGCACGTCATTTAATCCTTTAAAATCCACTTTGAAACAATAAATGTAATTGGAATAGTAATAATTAAACCTGCAAATGGTGCGATTTCAGATGGAAATTGAAACCACTTAACAAAGACATATAATAATAATGTTTGCATACCCATATTTATAACTTGAGTTAATGGAAAGCTTAAAAATTTCTTAAGCGTTGGTCTTACTTTATAAACGAAATAACAATTTAAATAATAAGAAATAACAAAACTTACTAAGAAACCAGCAATATGACTAATCATATAATTCACGTGAAATAATTTTAATAATAATAAATACACAATATAATAATTAAGGGTATTAATCCCCCCCACAATTATAAATTTAATAATCTCAAAGTGGGTTTGATTCAATTTCATCGTCTTTCTCCTTTGTCGTCATTTTTTCTTTTTTAATTTTCAAACGGCAGTAGTTTAAACGAATATTTTTCTGAAATATGATGAAACTCTTTGAAGTTAGTTAAATCTGCTTCATCTGCTGGTGTAATTTCAAATAGGTAAGTTTCATAAGGTAAATGTGATAATGTTATGTGACGCTTATTGCTATCAATTTGCGATTTTACATCTTCTAGTCGTTGTTCACTACGAATATGTACATCAGTGAAAATAATTATATTTATAATTGCAAAGATAAGTATACAACTTTTTAAAAGATTATAATGGTTCAACGTCAAAATGCCTAATTCTGAAATTAAACTAATGAGTACAATTATACAAAGTAAATATGCTAAATAAAATTGTCGAACTGAAACTTCAGTAATTAAAATAACTGGTAACACACTAATTGTAATAGAAACAAGTGACATAAAAACCAACAATCGATTATATGGTAATTGAATGACTAACTTACATGAAATTGCAATGCTAACCATCATTATAAGACACAATAGAGTATTAATGATTTCAAACGTAAATGTCTCTGACAATTGTTTCAAATTAAAAGGTTCATATATAAAGATTTTATATATAGGCAATATACAAATACCTATTTGTAAAATGATTCGCTTTATTGTAGGTAAAGTTAAGAACGCGCTACTTTTTAATAGCAATATCATTAGAATAATCACTATTAAGGATAAAATAATAATATTATTAAAAAAGAGATATCTTGGAATATCTTTTAGAAGTGATATTTCGAACTTATGGTTTAACCCAAGCATGTCTAAGTGTCCTCTTAATGCCTCAACACTTGAGAAGATATAAATATATTTATCATTTAATAGCATCACCATCGCCCCACATAATGAAAGCAACCAACCAAGTACCAGACTATAGTAAAACTTATGATTGCGTATGGCATAATAAATCATTCCTACAAGTAATATACTGGCATTATAAAAAGCTAAAGGCTCAGCAAACCACTGTCCCAATGTACATATTAGCCAAAATATAAAAACTTCAATACGACTAAATTCATCTTTATTAAGTAATACTTTTATTATAAAACTTAAGATATATAAAGAAAAACATGTGCCAAAAACATATGTATAAAAAAATTCAAAATTACCATAGCTTTGTGCAAACAAGGAATTGGGTATAATAAATAATAAAACAGTGCTTAATATTAAATAATTTGTGTCACCAAACTGATTCAATAATCTTAATAAAAGTACCACGATAAAGATTGATATAAACGCAAATGATAATGTACGAAGTAATATAGAATGGACACTTGCAAATTCTAATAAATTGCTAATGTATCTTCCATTAAAATTATTAAAAACATTTCTGACCACTTGCATACCGTGGCCACTACCCCAAAACCAATCTGTACTATGTAAAGGGATAATGTAGCCTAAATAGCCATAATATAGGATCAATCCAATCATCCAGATGTAAAATTCATGATGTTTAAGTCTATGCATGTCGAACTCCTTTATGTCATAAAGTTAATTAAATTAGCACTCGTTTTGGCTCAACTAATTATATTATATTCTTTTTTTATTAATTATACATTCAAATATTATTTTATACTAATTTTAAATATATAAACTATTGGAGGTCTACTAAGATGAATCTTAGAAAAATAGTCATTGCCACTGATTCATTTAAGGAGAGCATGTCAGCTAAAGAAGCTGGTTTAGCAATACAAGATGGTTTCAAGAAAATATTTCATGAAGATATTCACTATGACATTATCCCAATGGCAGATGGTGGTGAAGGTACAACAGATGCTCTAAAGGAAGCGCTTAATGCTAAGACGTACACCATTCCAGTTCATGACCCATTGCATAGAAACATTGAAGCTTCATATGCACTTTCCCAGGATAATCAAGTAGCTATCATTGAAATGGCTGCATCATCAGGACTAGATTTATTGACAGATGAAGAACGTAATCCACTTATTACATCTACTTACGGTGTTGGAGAAATAATATTAGATGCGCTTGATCATCATGTTACTAAGATCATTTTAGGCATTGGAGGAAGTGCTACCAATGATGGCGGTAGTGGCATGTTATGTGCATTAGGCGCTCAATTTCTTGATTCTAAAAATCAACCTTTAAAACTCGGTGGCGGCTACTTATCTGAGCTAGCAAAAATTGACTTTTCAAACTTAGATCAAAGACTTAAGCACGTCACATTTGAAGTTGCTTGTGATGTGACAAACCCGTTATTAGGTGCTAATGGCGCAACTGAAATCTATGGTCCTCAAAAAGGTGCTGACGCTAAGATGATACCAAAGTTGGATTCCGCACTTACAACCTATCATGATATGATAGAACGAGAACTAAATGTAAGTGTCAAAGATATCCCAGGTGCCGGTGCTGCTGGTGGATTAGGTGCAGGTATCCTCGCATTCTTCAATGCGTCACTTTCTAACGGTATTGATATTATATTAAAAGAAATTGACTTTTCGAGAAGAGTGCAGGATGCAGATCTTGTCATAACTGGTGAAGGAAAGATGGATGCTCAAACAGTCTTTGGTAAAACACCTATCGGAGTAGCTAAAGCAGCAAAAGAACATCACGTTCCTGTTATAGCTATTTGTGGTAGTCTTGCCGAAGGATACCAAGATGTTTATAAGCATGGCATTGACAGTGCATTTAGTTTAATTGAGCAACCAGAATCATTGCCTTCATTATTAAATAACGCTAAACGAAACATGACACATACTGCTGAAAATATTGCAAGACTATTCAAACTAACTATTTAAAATATGAGGTGACTATCTTGAAACGAACAGACAAATATAAAGATTCTTACAAATATGATGAACAATATCGCAAACGTAACCGACAAAGCGCGGATGGACGTGCGCGTCATGAACGACGCGAAAGTCAAGAAGCATACAATCGTAACAATTCACGTTATCGAGATGATGATCCGAGATATCGTAATGATGACCATCGATATCAAGATGATTATGATTATCGTGAGGATTATCGCCGACGTAATGATGAATACGATGAAGATGGTAATAGATACTATAACGATCGTGACTTTAGACGCGAACAACAGTTAGAAGAAGAGAACGAAAAAAATAAGAAATCTAAAAAATGGCTAATTGCTATTATTGCAATATTGTTGATTATCGTAGCGGTATTTGCCACAAGAGCAATACTTAATAACAATAGTAGTGATAACCAACAAACGAATAATGCTTCTAATGACAACAATGTATCTAAAGATTATAAAAATGAAGTACAAAATCAAACTGATAATATCAAACAACAAGTAGAAGATGCTAAAAATGACATTAAAGATAAAGTAGATACTGACTCAAGAATTAAACAAATTCAAGAGGATGTTAATAACTTAAAAAATAGTGAACAAACTGGTGAAGATTCTAAATTAACTAAATTTTATCAAGAGCAAGTCAATAAATTAAAAGAAGCTAATAATGCTCAACAAAATAACGAAAGCCAAAGTAAAGTTAATGACTTACTCAACGATGTAAATACAAAATTTGATGAAATTAAAGAGAAATTAAATAGTATTCTTGGAAATTCAAGTGATACAAATTCACAATAATTGGCTTGATTGAGAAAGCTTATATTCAAAACTTTTTGAAAGTTAATCAACCTATATTAGGCGACACAATGAATTCTGTGTCGCTTTTTTATTTTGTAAATTACAAATATACAAAAAACCTTTATAATGTAGTTTGCAAACTTTTTAAGGAGAAACATTATGCAACCTTCAACTCATACAAAATTACCCCTATTGCTTCTAATAGTATTAGGTGTAATGACTGCATTTGGACCTATGATTATTGATATGTATTTACCCGCATTACCTGAAGTACAACATCAATTTAGGTCATCGACATCTGAAATACAACTTACATTATCATTTGCAATGATAGGTTTAGCACTTGGCCAATTCCTATTTGGCCCATTATCTGATGCATATGGTCGTAAAAGAATAGGTCTTATCATATTATGTATATTTTTCTTAGCCACACTTAGTGGCGTATTCGCTACTAACCTAATTTTATTTTTATGTATTCGTTTTACCCAAGGGTTTACAGCCGGTGGTATTATCGTTATAGCCAAAGCTTTCGCTGGAGATAGATACGAGGGCGATTTATTAGCAAAATTTCTAGCATCATTAATGGTCGTGAATGGTATTGTTACTATCATCATGCCATTACTCGGTGGACTATCATTAGCACTTGGATCATGGAGAATTGTATTCATTATCCTAACATTTATAAGTCTATTAGTACTATTAGGCGTCGCTACAATGATGCCAAAGACACATAAATCGGAACACAAATCACTTAACTTTAAAGACATTTTATTAGATTTCGGTAGTCTAATGAAAAAACCACGATTCATTATTCCAATGTTTCTACAGGGGTTAACGTATGTAATGTTATTTAGTTTTTCATCCGCTTCTCCATTTATTACGCAAAAAATTTATAATATGACACCTCAACAATTCAGTATCATGGTCGCTGTTAATGGTGTCGGTTTAATTATCGTGAGTCAGATCGTCGCACTTCTTGTAGCTTATATTAATCGTTTCAAACTTATGATTTATTTAACCTTAATACAAGTTGTAGGTGTCATTTTAATTGTGATTACACTTGCAGTTCATGGTCCCTTATGGATTTTACTTATCGCATTTTTCTTAAATGTATGTCCTGTTACGTCTATTGGGCCACTTGGTTTTTCAATGGCAATGGAAGAACGTACTGGTGGTAGTGGTAATGCGTCTAGTTTATTAGGACTATTCCAATTTATACTTGGTGGTATTATCTCTCCTATTGTAGGACTCAAAGGACAATATGACACAACCCCATACATTTTCGTTATTATGATAACAGCAGTCATTTTAATAACACTACAAGTGATTTATTTTAGAAATCATCGTAACCCAGCATAATAAATCTTTTATTCAATATAACTAGAAGATTAAGACAAAGGATTAAAATGCTACATAAAATCATGCAGTAGTCGACTAAACTGAGAAGATGCTCATATCGAGCTTTTCTCAGTTTTTTGCATTTCATTTTAAAATGAGGCCATTAATTTAAAATCAAAGTTACTCGTTCACAATATTTTAATAACTTTCCAACAAATAGGTGACAGCTATATTTTTTCTAATTGATAATTATTATTAACGATTATAATGAAAGTAAATAAAGGAGGAGTTTTAATGATTACAAATGAATCTATCGTTGCAGAAATTGTTACTGATATCCCACTAAGTGCTGATATTTTCAGAAAATATGGCATCGACTTTTGTTGCGGTGGCAATATATCTATAAATGAGGCAGTTAAAAATAAAAAAGTTGATGCAGAAACTTTAATAGATGAAATTAATGAACTTCCAAACCATGATCAAGGAAACATTAATGTGAAATATCTTGATGCACCGTCATTAATTCAATATATACAATCTCGCTATCACGAAACAATACGTGAAGAATTTAAGAATCTATCCCCTTATGTTACAAAAATTGCTAAAGTTCATGGACCGAACCATCCATTTCTAATTCAGTTACAAGATTTATATCGTCAATATCGAGATGGTATGCTTGAGCATATGGCTCAAGAAGATGAACATGATTTCCCAGCGTTAATTAAACTTTCTCATGGTGAACAAGTAGATCATTCATCTGATATCATTCAAAGCTTAGTTGACGACCACACTCAAACAGGACAATTACTTGAAGACATGCGTGAATTAACTAACCAATATCAACCTCCTAGTGAAGCTTGCCAAACTTGGAGGTTAGTATATCATCGTCTAGAGAATTTAGAACGTGAAACTCATGAACATGTACATTTAGAAAATCACGTACTCTTTAACAAATTCAGTTAGAACAGGAAGTGTTGACTACGGTAACTAAAATAGCCGGCCATACATTTTTAGCACAATTAGGAAAGAAACGTTTACGACCAGGGGGTGTGTTAGCAACAAATTGGCTTATAAATAAAAGACACTTCACCAGTGGCAAACGTGTTTTAGAAGTAGCTTGTAATATGTGTACAACTTCTATTGAATTAGCTCAAAAATATAATTGCCACATTGAGGGCGTAGACTTAAATAAAACCGCTTTAGAAAAAGGTAAACAAAATGTTTCGAAACACAATTTAGATAAGCTTATTCATTTAACGCAAGCCAATGCTATGAAATTACCTTTTGAAGATAAGAGTTTTGATATTATTTTAAATGAAGCGATGCTAACAATGTTGCCTTATCAGATTAAGGAAAAAGTGCTAAATGAATATTATCGAGTATTAAAGCCGAATGGCATTATACTTACACATGACATTGCAATTATTAATAGACAAGAGGCAACAACGGTCATTGATGAATTAAGTAACGCCATCAATATGAAAGTTACACCTTTATCGCCTGAAGATTGGTATCAACTCTATCAAGAAGCTGGTTTTTCAAATATTGAGTCTAAAGTAGGTCCACTATCTTTAATGACTCCAATAGGCATGATTCGAGATGAAGGCCTCCTTGGTACGTTAAAAATTATTAAAAACGCTCTAAAATTAACTAATCGCAAAATGTTTATCAAAATGTTTAAAACAATGCGTAAACATAAAAAGAATATGAATTATATCGTTCATGCAATTAGAAAATAAATTGTGAAAGTATAACAAGAACTGAGAAACGCTTAAAAGAGCGCCTCCTCAGTTCTTTTAATTACAGTATTTTATAGTTTTGTAATACCTATTTTATCTAAATCTTTTGTCTGATCCTCTATAGGAATCCAAATTTCCGTAATATAATCACTACTTTGGGTATTTCCTGGTAAATAATGTTCAAACATAGGTGCTCTAATCGTCTTAAATTTAGCTTGAGGTAATAACTCTTGATAGATTTTAGGCATTATCGATTTAATCGCTTCGGGAACTTTTCCTTTCGCATCTATAACAACATACTTATGAGCTGACAATTCGAGTGTATTAAAGTGAGAATCATTATTATTCGAATTATCACAAGGTACACCAATGAAATAGTCGAAATGATTATCTTCTTTCTGTAAAATGACGCCTAACAATCCTGATAATGTTTGATTACTAAGTTCAATTAAATCATCTACAACCCCATCATTATTTACTTTTTGCCAAAATGACGGTATATCTTTTTGCATCTCATCGCCACTCTCATACTTTCTTAAGACACCGATGAGTTGAACATGATTTAACTGTTCCAATTTATATTGTATTGCCATTCAAATGTCCCCTTTTTCATTTATTCTATATCAATAAAGTCAAAATCCATATTAATATACGAGATGACCACTAAGGTATATAATAAATTTACTTAAATTAAGTGATGTAAATCATAAAAGTGTCTTTGAGGAGAATAAGGATGAAAAGAACGATATTATCAATCAAACCAATTAGCCAATTATTTCCAATTCCAATGGTCATGGGCTGCGAAGGTGTTTCAGCAGCAATGTTACTTCAATATAACAGTCATAATATTAAAGCAACTGAAATTATGAAACATTGGCCCAAACATCCTAATAATCCCTATAAAGGCTATGTGGGTCATCACTTACTTGTCAAATTGGGTCATCATCAAACCATCTTTCCAGATGCTTATGTTCCATATTTACAAACAATTGATTCACGTATTGTTGATGGCACAGGTACTGACCTAACATCGTTAGAGACCGTAATCGATTCAGGTCAACCGGTCATCATGTACCACACGAGTTTAGGACGTAAACCATTTCGAAAACACTTTACATTTGATGATCATGAGAAAGCACTCGTTTCTAACATTCATGTTACGCTATTAATTGGATATGATGATAAATATTACTACTATATAGATCCCTTATGGAGTCATTTATTTAAATTTGTTATCTTTCCTGCTATAGTTCCTAATCGCTTTCAAATTATTAAAATTGCAAAGTCGAAATTAGAACGTAGCTTTAACGCTCCTGGTCGTACATGTATTTATCTTAAAGTAAACACCAATGATTAATAGTTACTGTTAAGTGAGGTCGAGATAATTTAAGACACTTCCCGATCTCACATATATTTTATTCATCACTAATATCAAATGTTACTAAAGCGTTATTGATTTCTTGATTAATATCACTCGTTCTCCATTGTCGTTGATACCCTAAGCAGGGACAAATATATGTGATGCCATTTTCACTAATCATCTTGCGAAAATGCACATGCCCCATAATGCTATAACGAATGGAATAGGTTGAATAAAATTCATCAAAGTCCTTAGTACCAATATAAGCATTAAAGAAATCAAAAATGCGATGCGGCATAGGTACTATAAATTGAGGATGCGTAACAATGTGTGTCATTAAAATAACATGTTTATCTTTCACTTGTTCTAAGTCTTCTTGTATTTGTTTAGCCGCCTCTTTAGATAACACTCTATCATCAATATCCCAATCAATTTTCACTTTATCTTGCCATGTGGCACCATAATATTTCCCTCTTTTAATTCGATCCAAATCAAATTTGCTATCCGCATAGCTATAATCATACCAAGCTGTATGTCCAACAATTGCCCAATTATTATTAATAATATAAGGTTTTCCGATTAAACAATCTGGCTTGCTAGCATAAAATTCATAAATTTGCTTTGAACTGAGTGATGCTTCTGAAGTCCAATAGTCATGATTACCAGGCACGAATAAGATTGGTATACGACATTTTTCTTTTAAGTCTTGAATAAATTGATAACCTTGCTGAAAATGATTAGACATATCTCCTGCAATTAATAATAAATCAACACTTCTTTGTTCCACAATATGGGCGAGTGCATCAAGATATGCTTGTGGCTCTAGTTTAGGATGTCGATCGATATGTAAATCTGAAATTGTACCTATCTTCATTAATGTCTTCCCTCTTACTTGTTTTGAATTGAAATCATTATGTCATATTTATTATTAATAATAAATAAATCTGTTTATTAAATTTTCAGAAATTTGTTTATATTTTATACAATAAAGAGTATAATAAAATTACCTTTTAGCAAAGTTACATAATTTGTGAACAATTAGTATCAAAATCGCTTTTTATCTAAAATTTAACAGCTATTGAACAAACGCTATACTTTGTTAAAAGAAAAAATTTTTTGCATAAAAAGAAAGCGTTTACAACTAAAAATTAAAAATCGCATCATTGCTTTCTAAGGAGGAAGTATATGGCTAGACAGTTGGAAAGAGAACTAAACAACAGGCATATTCAATTAATTGCGATTGGGGGCGCAATTGGTACAGGATTATTCCTAGGTTCAGGACAAACAATTGCTTTAACAGGATCTTCCCTTTTACTAACATACATGATTATTGGTATGGTCATGTTTGCATTCATGCGAGCACTTGGAGAATTGTTATTAAGTAATACACGCTTTAATTCATTTGTAGATATTGCGAACGAATACATAGGTCCCTTTGCCGGATTTGTCATTGGTTGGACATATTGGCTCGCTTGGATTGCTTCAAGTATGTCAGATTTAACAGCAATGGGACAATATTTTAGTTTTTGGTTCCCACAAGTTCCACATTGGATTACCGTCTTGTTCATAGTATTAATGTTAATCTCTTTTAACATGTTAGGTGCAAGATTATTCGGTGAATTGGAATTTTGGTTCTCAATTATCAAGATTGTTACTATTATTGCGATGATCATCGTTGGACTTGTCATGATATTCTTCTCATTTAAAACATCTTATGGTCATGCATCGTTTAGTAACTTAACTAATCACGGCGGTATCTTCCCTAATGGACCATTTGGATTCTTAATGGCATTCCAAATTGCCGTTTATTCATTTATTGGTATTGAACTTATCGGGGTAACTGCTGGTGAGACGAAAGACCCTAGAAATGTAATTCCTAAAGCGATTAATAACGTGCCTATACGTATCTTATTATTTTACGTCGGTGGTTTATTAGTCATCATGTCGGTTATTCCTTGGAATAAAATAGACTCAAATAGTAGTCCATTCGTAACGATGTTTAGTTTAATCGGCTTACCATTCGCTGCCGGACTAGTAAACTTTGTAGTATTAACTGCCGCAGCATCAGCAACAAACAGTGGTATTTATTCTAATAGTCGTATTTTATTCGGACTTGCTAAACAAGGTTTAGGACCTAAAGTTTTAAGCAAAACAAATGGTAGCAGTGTTCCCTACTTATCTATGTTAGTATCATCTGGTACCTTATTAGCAGCAGCATTGCTTAATTTTATTTTCCCAGATGCCATTAAATTATTTATTTATGTTACAACACTGTCAACTGTTCTATTTTTAGTAGTATGGGCAATGATTATCATTTCTTATATTGTTTTCGTTAAAAAGAATCCAGAAGAACACCATAAGAATAAATTTAAACTCTTTGGCGGACTTAAGACAGCATATGTCGTACTCGCATTTTTCGCGTTTGTGTTTGTACTACTATTCTTTAGCGAAGATACAAGAGCGGCCATTTTCATTTCACCAATTTGGTTTATCTTCTTGTTCATCTTTTATAGAAAATACAAGTCTAATGCAGAAGACTTAGCAGAACGAACTCGTAGTCAAGGTCGTAATTCAATTAATTATTAATCATCACATTAATTAATTGATAAACGAAATTTTTCAATTTATATAAGCAAATTAAACTGAGAAGATGCTTAAATCAAGCTTTTCTCAGTTTTTATATTTTTATGATTTTAACTCTGTTCTCACTATAATACAACTTTATTCAACTACTCCCACTTTTAAACATTTCAAACAACTCTATATTGATAACCACTTTAATTCATATATCCGTTTATAGACACTTAAATATGGTAAATAGGTTGCCATTTTTGGTAGCTTATCATGTCACATGGTAAACTATTAGTATTCATTTTATAAAGGAGTTATTCATGGAGCTATTAGAAGCATTTTTATTATTTATATTCGCAGTTATTATTAGTTCTATTATTTATAATAGGTTCCCTAAAATTCCTACTGCTTTTATTCAAATCGCATTGGGTGTCTGCTTATTTGTGCTACCTATTCCAATGCACTTTGAATTTGAATCGGAAGTCTTTATGATGGCTGTTATCGCCCCTCTGCTATTTGTGGAAGGTACTCATATTTCCAGAACAAAGTTACTTGAGTATCATAAACCCATTGTTCTTATGGCAATGGCCCTTGTATTTACTACCGTTATTGGTGTAGGTTTCTTTATTCACTGGATTTGGGCTGATTTACCAATGCCAGCCGCATTTGCAATTGCTGCAATTCTGTGCCCTACTGATGCAGTCGCAGTTTCCGCAATTACTAAAGGTAAGATATTACCTAAAGGGTCAATGTCAATTCTTGAAGGTGAATCGTTACTTAATGACGCTGCAGGTATCATTTCATTTAAAATTGCAGTTACTGCACTTGTAACTGGTAGTTTTTCAGCGTTTGATGCAATAGGCCAATTTATTATTTCAACTATTTTAGGTGTGTTAATTGGTATCATTGTTGGCGCACTAGTCGTAACTTTAAGAGTTTATTTAACTGCCAATAAAGGGATGAAAGATAGTAATACGTTAACATTCATTCAATTACTTACTCCTTTCGCCGTTTATTTTATTGGCGAGGAGCTTCACGCATCAGGAATTATAGCTGTAGTTGTCGCTGGTTTAATCCATGGTTTAGAACGCGACCGTTTAATTCGTGCCCAAACGGAATTACAAATGAACTATAACCAAATATGGAATACGCTAAGTTATGCATTAAATGGCTTTGTATTTGTAGTGTTGGGATATATTGTTCCCGAAGTAGTTATGGAAATTATTCATGACGAACCACAAAACATTGTATTTTTAATTACAACCGCTCTATTAATTGCGCTAGCGATTTATGTATTTAGATTTGTTTGGGTGTACTTATTATTTAAAGATTTTTACTATCCAAACAACGTTCAATCTTATTTAGATGATGAAGAAGATGCTGGACCACCGAAGCGTAATCACTATGCCTTTATTATGACGATGTGTGGGATACACGGTACCATTTCTTTATCAATGGCATTAACACTTCCATATATGATGGATGGTAACCAAGAGTTTATATATCGTAATGATCTATTATTCATCGCTTCATTTATGGTATTAACTAGCTTAATTCTCGCCCAAGTTGTTCTACCGTTTATCACACCATCTGAAAAGGTCTCAGAATTTAAAGGTATGTCCTATCAATCAGCTAAAATATTTATGGTTCAACAAGTACTTGATACTTTTAAAAAGAAAAACTCTGAAGAAAAAAGTATGGATTATCGACCAATATTAAATCAATATTTTAATGAGTTATCATTCTTAATCAATATGGAACCGGACAATAAAAATACGAAGGAATTACGTCGCCTTCAAGAAATAGCTGAAGAAGAAGAAACAAGAACACTAGAACGATTAATCGAAAAAGAAAGAATTACTAAGAAGGATTTAACAGACTATCGCAATATTATGGAATTCAGTCAATCTTATCGTGAAATGTCTATTCTAAGAAAAATAAGTCGTTTCTTTAAATTGATTGGCTTACGATTTAAAGCTCGTAAAGAATCACGAAAAGAGGCACATCGCATTCATAAAGAAAACCGTGCATTATTAAAAGAAGAACATCATGCTACATCTGAACAAAATAAAATGGATATTAAAGCTAAGCGTGAAGAATATAAAGCTGAACGTCAAAAAGTAAAAGACGATAAAAAGGCACAAAGAGAAGAATTTACAAATAGCTTTAACAAAGTGCAACAATTAATGCGTGTTGTTAATCACAATATTATTATGAAAATGCGTCAAGAACAAAATAGTTCAAATGTCTTAGAAGTGAGTTTAATTATTAACCAATATCACAATCTATCTCGTACGATTCGTCACAATAAGAATAAAAAGCAACAAAGAAATCAAAACAAAGAAGTATATGAACTTACTACACAGCAACAACAAGATGTAAAATTGGAAGCATT
Organism: Staphylococcus sp. HMSC062A01; assembly: GCF_001836805.1. Lineage (NCBI taxonomy): Bacteria > Bacillati > Bacillota > Bacilli > Caryophanales > Staphylococcaceae > Staphylococcus > Staphylococcus sp. HMSC062A01. The sequence continues at coordinate 17,192 of NZ_KV830617.1, read as the reverse complement.
ATACATCCAACGCACCATTTTAGATGAATTAATTTCACGAAATAAAGTAACTAATGAAGTTGCAACCCAATTACGAGAAAACATCAATTACAATGAAATCGTTCTAGCACATGAAGTAAGCAACGCTCACTAAAATCAATTAAAGCCCATAGATAATGTAACCTTGCATTATCTATGGGCTTTTCTATAAGTTTATTTGTGTAATTTAAATGGTACAGTTGCCAAAATAACATTCTTTTGATAGAACAAGTGCATTTTTAATCTAATACTCGTTTGATTGTGTAAGAAGTTATGCCAAGATTTTTTTGTAATAAACTGAGGCACAACAACTGTAATGACATAATTTTTATCATTCGCTTTTTTATTGATCTTATCAATAAATCTTGAAATTGGTCTAATGACACTACGATATTCAGAATGTAAGATGACTAAACGCACATCTGGATAATGACGTTGCCATTTTTCAGCAAAGCATTTATCCGCTTCATCACCAAAGGAAACATGTACTGCTATAACATCATCAGCAATCATTTGAGCATAATACACTGACTTATCAATGGCTGATGTAATCGTACTTACAGGAACAATCGCTAAATTTTTATCAACGATTGGCATATCTTGCACCATCGCTGTCGATTTCAACTGTTTAGCAATATCTTTATAATGACCTTTGATACGTAGGAATACAGTCACAATTAAAGGTAAAAATATCAATATTGGCCATACATGGCTACATTTAGTGATCAAGAAGATCATAAATACGATAAATGTAATTGTTCCACCTATCGCGTTGGCAATCAATTTACGAGACCACCCTTTTTCTCTGCCTCTAATCCATTTTAGCACCATGCCATATTGAGCTAATGTGAACGGAATAAATACACCTACAGCATAGAGTGGAATTAAGTTCTCAGTTTTACCATCAAAAATGATAATAAGCAAGATAGCCCCAACACCTAAAGTAATGATAGAGTTCGAATAACCTAAGCGATCTCCTCGAACACTAAACATACGAGGCATATATTTATCTTTTGCCATGCTAGCAGCAAGCATTGGGAATGCGGTAAAACCGGTATTCGCTGCTAAAACTAAAATCATTACTGTTGTTGCTTGAACAAAATAATAACCAGCATTGTGTCCTAGAATGTTCATTGCTAATTGAGACAATACGGTCGTTTCAGTCTCAGGCATTACGCCGTACCAATAGGCCAAACCTACAATGCCTACTAATAGAAATGCAAGGATGCCACCCATTGTAACTAATGTTTTAACAGCATTTTTCGGACCAGGATCTTTGAAATTAGTCACCGCATTAGATATAGCTTCGACACCTGTTAAAGATGAAGCACCAGATGAGAATGCTTTTAATAGTAGGAATAGCGTAACACCAGGCACAGCTGTTCCCACTGTTGCGTGCATATGTGGTTCAGCTTGGCCAGTTGCAACTTTCCATACTCCTACAACAATCATAATAATTAACCCGATAATGAATAAATAGACTGGATAAGACAATACTGTAGCAGATTCTGTCAATCCACGTAAATTCATTATTAAAATAAATAGTACTAGTAAACATGCAATCAATACTTTGTGATGATACAGTGACGGAAATGCAGCTACAAACGCATCTGCACCAGAAGCAATACTTACCGCTACAGTTAAAATATAATCAACAAGTAATGAACCACCAGCTACTAGTCCCCATTTTTCTCCTAAGTTAGTCTTAGAAACCATATAAGCACCGCCGCCCTTAGGATAGGCATAAATGACTTGGCGGTATGATAAGATTAAAGCTGCTAATAGTACTAATACTGCACATGCAATTGGTAACGTGTACCATGACGCCATAGCGCCAACGACTGCAAGTGTAATCAAAATTTGCTCCGGACCATAGGCTACTGATGACAATGCATCCGAGGAAAGTATTGCTAAAGCCTTGAAATTACTGATTTTTTCATTTTTCAAATCGCGATTTCTTTTAGGTTTACCAATTAAAAGTCTTTTAAATTGAGTGAACATAATACTCTTTACCTCTTTATATTCAAATTCAATGGATAAAATATACTCCCATTTTGATAAAAAGTATAGATGGCCCCACTATTTTAATGTGATTTATTACCATTAAAGTTACATTTTACAGTTATATTTATTTGTAAAATTTCTATTATTAATAATTTAAATCAATAGATAGCAACACAAAAGAAACACAAGAGCAATTTATCAAAAAACTTGCTATACTATTTTCGTTAACGTATAAATTGTTCACTACTTAAATCTTATGATTAGAGGATTAAAAATGAAAAAGACATTTCTTTTCAGTGGAGTCGTATTAGTTATTATCTTATTTATTTGTTCAATCATGATTAAATGGCAACCCAACTATTCAATGATTAGCCCTACTTCTCAAAATTATTTGGACAGCATTGTCGAAAACGAAATGAATGATGGTCACATTCCAGGCGTCTCTGTATTAATTATTAAAGATAATAAAATGTTACTCAATAAAGGTTATGGGTATGCAAACATTAAAAATAAACAAAAAGTAACCTCTAATACACGCTTTGAAATTGCTTCTAATTCCAAAGCAATGACGGGATATGCCATTATGCAACTCGTCAATGAAAGGAAAATCAAATTAAATGACCCTATAAGTAAATACATACCTAACTTTCATATGAAATATAAAGGAAAAAAAGTAGAAATCACTATTAATCAATTAATATCTCAAACTAGTGGTATTCCAGGAGATATCACTGACAATGATAAAATTACAAAAAAGACGGATAGTCTAGATGGAATTGTTAACAGTATTAATGGTCGTTCACTGAACCATCGACCAGGAGAACAGTTCGAATATGCTAATATGAATTACGATATTTTAGGTTTAATTGTTCAGAATATATCTCATTCTCCCTATTCATCTTATATGAGTGAACATATTTTCAAACCTTTAAATATGAAACATATTTCTACTAAAGAGAGTAATAAAAAGGGCGGAGATGATGCTCAGGGGTATGATATTCAACATAATAAAGCATACTCAGATAATCCAAAGTTTAATATCGGTGATAACCCGTCAGCCTATTTAATGGCTAGCACACATGACTTAGAACCTTGGATAAAATTTCAACTTCATCCCCCAAGACATTTAAAATCTTTAGTTGAAGCTACACACAAACCAAAGGTTAAAACAAATGACGATGATGATTCTCAATATGCAACAGGCTGGTTTGTCACTAAGGATAATCAAGAAACACTTATCTATCATCCAGGTACGCTTGAGAACTATTCTTCTTATATTATTTTGAATCCTAAGAAAGACTATGGCATTGTTGTTCTCGCAAATGCTTATTCTAGTCATACTCCAACGCTTGCCAAACATTTAAATACGCAATTAAGTCAAGGACAGCATATTGATACGGTACAATACTACATCAATCAATACAAAACTATGATTATTGTAGTTACAATCGTGATTTGGATCATGGTTGCTATAACTTTGATTTACTTATATCGTCATATCACCAGTCATCAACTGATCCTATTAAGCGTTCAACATAGAAACACGAAATATCGAATACTCATACTTTCAATCGGCTTTATTTTAATTTTAGGTCTTCTACATGTATTGCCTTCATTGTTACTAAATGGCTCTGATTGGCAATTTATTATGTCTTGGCTACCGGCACCAGCTAAAGTCACTATACTAGGTTTCATCACTTTATTAACGAGTCTTTTTGGTTTGACTCTTTTAAAAATAATTACAGTTACAAATAAATCAAAGTCATAAAATTGAGATTAACCGCTACGCTTATCATGCGAATATGTTAAGCTAAACATATTAAAGACTAAGATTATTAAAGACCTCAAGCATATAGGAGATTATAAATGAGAAAAAAATGGTCCTTATTCATAATGAGTGTTGTCATATTATTGGGTGGATGTGACTATTCTCATAAAGAAGATCAACATGGGTTCTTTTATACTATATTTGTTAAGCCAATGGATATGTTACTTCACTTCTTAGGTCGAACATTCCATGAGAATTATGGATTAGCCATTATTGTCATTGTACTTATCATACGTCTTGTACTAATGCCACTAATGTTTATCCAAGTGAAAAACATTCACATTATGAGAGGTAAAACTCAGGTAGTTAAACCAGAAATTGAGAAACTGCAAGATAAACTAAAGAATGCTGATACACAAGAAGAACGTACTGCAGCTAATAAATTATTAATGAAAAAGTACAACAACTATGGTATTAATCCATTCAAAAGCCTAGTTGGAACTTTGCCAATATTAATCCAAATCCCTATTTTATTAGGTTTATACGCTTGTATTAAATATCCAACGAGTGGTGGTATTATCGAGCACCCTCACTTTTTATGGTTCAATTTAATGCATACGGATTTAATCATGACATTTATAGCAGCTTTACTTTACCTCATTCAACCTTTGGTCAATGCAATGCATTATCCAAAAGAAGAACGCCGCACATACTATGTCATGATGGTGTTATCTCCATTATTTATTATTTATGCATCACTGCAATCTGCTTCAGCCTTAAGTTTATACTGGGCGATAAGTGCAACGTTTTTAATTATTCAAATGCATTTTGCACATAGCCATTATGCAAAAGTAGGCAAAGCTGCTGGAGATCAGTTACGTAAACAAATTGAAGAACAGCGTAGAAGTAAGTCTACAAATCACAATGACTAACTCAAAAAAGAGCAAAACATACTAAAAAGAGACTGGGATATTAAGTTCTTGTATAAGAATAAAAAATACTAAGTATTTTGGCGAGACTCTTGAGAAAATAGGACAAGCTGAAGACTACAGGGTGAGGCTAACTCCTAAGAAAGCGAGCCAATAATTCGAAGTATTGTAAATAAAGAAACTAGCAAATGAAGTTTTTAAGACTCATTTACTAGCTATTTCTATAGGAATAATATCCCAGCCTCTTTATTTCATTTCTACAATCTTATTTTAAAGGATGCATACCATCTTTCCATGTATTGTAGATTAGTGTACCACCTTGTTCTTTAAACTTGTCATTGGTGATGCCACGTTCAAATGGTTGTACAGGTTGGATAGTGACTTCAGGATCCGCACTAACTTCTTTTGAATACCATGCTACAAAGTCTGATCCTTTTACTGGCTCATCATCTGCAACATTATAAATACCAGTATCAAAGTTCATCGCTTGAATAGATACTTCAACAGCATCATCTAAATGAATGAATGATGTGACACCATCTGATAATGTTACTTCTCCATCTTTAAATTGATTATAAATCATACCGTCTTTACCATACCAAGTACCTGGTCCATATAACCAACTGAAACGTAACACAACATATTGGTCCATACGAGCGGTTTCTTTTTCAAGTCCAATCACGCCATCTACCGTAATTTTTCTGTCACCATCTGAATGATTATCTAATGGTGCTTCTTCAGTAGCAAGTCCTTCTCCTGGTTCATACATGAAACCAATACTTTGAGCTACTACTTTTTTAACATCATATTTAAGTGCCGCATCAGTTAGGTTTTTACCGCCCTCTATACGCACTTTTGAGTTTGCTACCATATCAACATTTTTTAAATCTGTAATTTGATTAATGATAATTTCAGGACGAAAGTCATCAATTGCTACATCAATAGTATCCGCTTTTAAGATATCGCCAATATACGCTTTAGCGTTTAGTCCTTCTAATTTCTCTTTACCTCTCTCAGATGTAGTAAATCCGGCAACCTCGTGTCCTTCTTCAATCAAACGTTGTGTTAATCTTGTTCCGATTAATCCTGTTGCGCCTGTATTAATATTTTAGTCTTTATTGTACTCACCTTTTTATTTCTCTTTTTCTGAAAATGAATATCTCAATCTAACCTACTTACTTGAATCTCTAATCATATCAATAGTATTCATCCAAACAATATGACCGAACAACTCTGAAAATCGTTCTTCATAAGGTAAGTCTTTAACCTGAGGTGTCAAATTCAACTTTGGCAATAAATATTCATGAAATGCAATATGTATAGCAACGCCAAATAATGATCCTTTCAATGCTGTGATTCTTGGGAATTTTTCAGCTAATAAGCCATATGCTAAAGCATTTGCTACAGAGAAGCCATAATGAATACCCATAACCGTTATTGGAATATCATTACCATTATAGTGATAGGTTGCTTTTTTGATCGAATCTGGTAAACCCACCTGATTCAATAATGTCATTGGAGGGGTTTCTTTCTCACGGTCAGGTGTTCTAGGCGGAACGATAGCTTCCCAACCAATCTTAACTGCACCACTTAGCAATCCACCTACAATACTCGTAATGATGACACGTTTCGTTGAACGATTCATTCTAATAACAGCTCCTTCAAATTCACTTAACTTTCTTCTACCCTTTTATGAAAAATTTAAAATCATTCATATTAAATTAAGGATTTAGCGTATCAATTTTAATCACAAAGATATAATTATTCGACTCAAAATGGAGCGAGACCGAATTCAATTTGAATTCAACATCTCACTCCAAGCCTTATATATTAAATTGGTTTCATATTTCAATCTTAAGTCACAACTAACATACTTTGTATTAGCATATTAGATGAAAACATGTCCTTCACACCTTCTAAGTGGACATTATTTTGCATGTCGTTGTTGTTCTTTCGCATGTACCAGATTCGCTACAAATTGGTTAACTGGAGCATCTATATGATGTTCTTTACCTAATTGAGCAACTGCTCCATTAATATAATCAATTTCTGTAAGTCGATTATTGTTAATCAAATCTTGATACATTGATGGATAATGTGGGCCTACCTTTTCATTTAAATCGATGAGATAATTGTAAACTTCATCTCCATTTAAATGTACGCCATCTACCGTTGCTACTTGTACAATTTCTTGTGTAATCTTGTAAATAAGCTGTTTCGCATAATCACTCTCATTCAAATTTGATAAACGACATTCTAAAATCGTACAAAGTGCATTAGCAGTACCATTCACACAAATTTTCTTCCAAATTGATTGTTGCAACTGCTCACTTTTATATGGATTAAGACCAGATTGATCTAACAGTTCATACACGACATCAACATTAGCTTGACCTTCAGATACAAGTGCACCAATTTCAACCGGACCTGAACCCATTAAATGCGTATGTCCAGGAGATTCTAATCCTGCAGTCCATGTAGTAACACCGCGCACAATTCGTGATTCATCAACATAATGTTGAATTAAACGCTCGTGTTTCAAACCATTCATAGTACAAACCATAATTGTATTGTCATGAATGTGTGCTTTAATATGTTCCAGCATATCTTGTAACTGCATCGCTTTAGTAAATAAAAAGATAACATCAAATTGAGCATCTTGAGGAATATCGTTATGTTGATACATCGTCATGGTAAGATGATGATTTTCACCATTGATGTCTATATGTAAACCTTCTTGTTTAACAGCTTTCGCTTGTGGCTTCCATCCATCAATTAACGTTACATCATAACCTTGACGGTATAACATCGCACCAAATCCGCTTCCTAACGCGCCAGAACCTGCAATTGCTATTTTCATAAGTCACGACCCCTTTTTTCTAATGATGTTTTTAAAATACTACTTTAAATTTATAGAGTCAATATTGTAAACGGAATATTCACAATTTTAAGATAATTTGATATAAATTATTCTTTAATTTATTAAAAAAGATATCGAACTCTTATTGAATTCGATATCTCTATCTTTTAAAAACTAATATTTATATTAATTTGTTCTTAATTTCTTAGGAACTAAAATCAAGATAACTATAAATGCGGTTAAAGCAATTCCGGCATTGAATAATACACCAGCAGCGCCACCTAGTTGTAAATTCATTAATGATGCGCCAAAACCATAAATGGTACTAGACATCGCAACACCAAAGGCATTACCTAAAGATGATGCCATTTTATACAATCCAGATGCTACCCCTACTTTGTCGTCAGGCGCTTCCGCAACCGCTGTATCAGTAGAAGGTGTGGCATATGTACCTAAACCGATACCAAATAATAAGTAACCTATAATACTTGAAATAATATAAGCAACATTTGGTAAAAATGTTAAAGATAATAGTAATAATCCTAAGAATGCAAATCCACTACCTATTAGTAATGGCTTTTTAGCACCAAGTTTTTGTAATAATTTTTCACCAACACGAATCATGACTAGCACAGCTACAAGGTACGTAATTGAAATTAAACCTGCTTGTAGTGAACTAAATCCTAATTGACTTTGATAATACGTATTAACAACAATAAGTGTACCACCGGCAACACCATTTAACATAAAGTTTGATAATGTCGCACCGCTGTAACCCTTATTTTTGAAAATATGAAAATCAACTAACGGGTTCTCTGCTTTTAATTCTCTAATAATAAACAGGATACCCGCAACTAAGAATACAGCACCAAGTGATAAAATCATTGGTGAGAATAGTCCACGATCTGCAGCTTGCGTAACCATCACGTTAACACTCAATAGTGTAATAACTAATAGTATTAAACCAGTAACGTCAAATTTAGTTTTAGTTTCATTCGCATTCGGTTCAACTTTAGTCTCGGGTGCATGTTTAATTAAGAAAAAGGATAAAATTGAAAGTGCAATTGAAACAATAAAAATCCACTGCCATCCGATCGTTGAGGCCATGAAACCACCAAATAATGAACAAATACCACTACCGCCCCAAGAACCTATAGACCAGTAACTGACAGCGCGTTGTCTTTCTTTTCCTATGTAATATTCATTTATTATTGCAAGTGTAGACGGCATAATTAATGCACCTGATAAACCTTGTAACGCACGACCTACTAATAACAACCATGCGACAGGTGCGATGATTAAACATAATGATCCAATAATATTTAATGCTAAGCCGATATATGTCATTTTTACTCGGCCTAATTTGTCTGCAATATCTCCTGCCCCTACAATAAATAGTCCAGAGAACAATGCAGTTAAACTAATGGCAATATTAATCGTACCCATGTCTGTGTTAAATGAAGACTGTAACGTTGGAACAACGTTCACTAATGATTGTGCAAATAACCAGAACGTAAGTACCCCGATTATAATACCAATTAGTAATTTATTATCTCCCCTAAATTGTTTTGATGACTCCATCTCGAAAAATTCCTCCTAAATTACCCTAAAACTAATCTACTCAAATTGATATACGTCATAATGAAGCAACCATAATAAGTGTCATACCTTTTATGTCTATGACTTTAATCAATTAGTCCCTTATTTCTATAATTTATTAACATGTGCATCATGACTTACATTATTTGACGTTAGCTTATGTTTGATACGACACTCACTTAGAAATTTGTTTACATTGAAAACCTTATCATAATTAAGAAGAAATGACTTAATAATATACTCTAACTTTTTCAATAAATATTTTTAACAACATACTCAAAAGTGCAATAAATCAATAATTAGATACCTACAAATTATAAGTTTTAATTTTAAACTATTAAGTTAAAATTATCCATATTATAATTAAAGAAAGGATAATTATTTTAACTGAAACTACATTGAATAGGTGCTTACTATGTTTAATTTATTTATATTATTGCTTGAACGTGTAGGGTTAATCATTATTATCGCCTATATGTTACTGAATATTAATCACTTTAAAACGATGATGGGTGAACGCGAAAAATTGCGTTCTCAATGGCAATTAACAATTTTGTTCGCTCTATTTGCTATAACTTCAAATTTCACTGGAATTGAAATTGAAAATGGACATATTGTAACTAGTAACATTTATTACCACCTTAATGACGATGCATCTATGGCAAATACACGTGTATTAACAATAGGGATGTCTGGTTTAATTGGCGGACCTTTCGTCGCAATTATAGTAGGCATTGTATCAGGGTTGTCACGCCTTTATATTGGCGGTGCAAATGCATACACCTATCTCATTTCATCTATTTTCATCGCACTCATATCAGGGTTTTATGGTTATTGTACAATGCGTCACTATACTTACCCAACCGTTTTAATGGGTGCCATTATTGGTGCACTTAATGAAGCAATTCAAATGGCATGCATTCTCTTCTTTGCCAACGATACAGCGTCTGCATGGTCGCTTGTTCAATTCATCGCTTTACCTATGATTTTAATCAATAGTATTGGGACAGCTATCTTCTTATCTATAATACTTTCAACATTAAAACAAGAAGAGCAAACCCGTGCTATTCAAACGCATGATGTTTTCGAAATAGCGAATAAAACGTTGCCGTATCTTAGGTCTGGTTTAACTGAACAGTCTGCACGTTCCGTTGCTGAAATCATTCTGAAATTGATGAACGTATCGGCAGTTGCTATCACAAACAGAACAGATATTTTAACGCATGTAGGTGCTGCAAGTGACCATCATGTTGCAAAAAAAGCGATCATTACTGATTTATCAAAAGATGTTATAAAAACTGGTCAATTAAAAGAGGCACACTCTAAAGAAGAAATCGGATGCAACAATCCAAATTGTACTTTAACATCTGCAATCGTCATTCCTTTAATGATTAATCAAGAAGTAGCCGGCACATTAAAATTTTATTTTACAAATGAATATGATAATACGACATCAACGAAACAACTCGCACGTGGCTTAGCAGATATCTTCTCAAGTCAATTAGAATTGGGTCAGGCCGAAATGCAAAGTAAACTTTTAAAAGATGCTGAAATCAAATCATTACAAGCACAAGTTAATCCGCACTTCTTCTTTAATGCGATTAATACCATTTCAGCCCTCGTACGTATTGATAGTGAAAAGGCAAGAAAGTTATTATTGCAGTTAAGCCAATTCTTTAGATCAAATCTGCAAGGTGCTCGAAATAACACCATTACTTTGGAGAAAGAGTTGCAACAAGTTGAGGCCTACTTAGCATTAGAACAAGCACGCTTCCCTGATCGATTCACAATTGAATATCATATTGATTCATCTTGTAAACATGTGCTCATCCCACCTTTCGTCATTCAAATCCTAGTTGAGAATGCTATTAAACACGCCTTTAAACATCGCCGTAAAGATAATATTATTGATGTGACTGCACATCATGACAACGAAGAATTAGCACTAACCGTTCGTGATAATGGAAGTGGAATTGATGATGATAAGTTACCATTGATTGGACAAATGAGTGTTGATTCAGAGACAGGAACTGGTAGTGCCTTAGAAAATTTAAACAGACGGTTAATAGGACTTTACGGCACTAAGGCCGCTTTACATTTTGAATCAACAGAAATAGGAACGACGGTAAGTTGTCATATACCATCATATACAATAAAGGAGGATATTTAGGTGAAGACGTTAATCGTTGATGATGAACCATTAGCTCGAAATGAGCTTCATTACTTATTAAATGAGATCTCAGGATTTAACGTAATTGATGAGGCTGAAAACATTGAAGAAACGTTAGAAAGACTTTTATCAGAAACATATGATTTAGTCTTTTTAGATATCAATCTTATGGATGAGAGTGGTATAGATTTAGCACAAAAGATAAAGAAAATGAAACAGCCACCACATATTATTTTTGCCACTGCACACGATACATTTGCAGTTAAAGCCTTTGAACTTGATGCAATTGATTATATACTCAAGCCTTTTGAACTTGAGCGTATAGAGCAAGCAGTAAATAAAGTTAAGCATCAACTATCTAATAGTAATGAGATAGATCATGCAACAAGTGAATCATCTACTCAATCAATGCAACGAGATGAACGTCATGATAACGGAGACCAAACCGTACTGCCAATTGAAATGAATGAACGTATCTATGTAATCCAAAAAGACGACATCACGGCAGTTTCAGTCAACAATGGGATAACAACGATAAATACTATCAATCGCACATACCAAACAAATGAACCACTTAACTATTATGAAAAGAAATTATCGAATAACATATTTATTAAAATCCATCGTGCGACTATTATTAATAAAACGCATATCGATAGCGTTGAACATTGGTTCAATTATACTTATCAAGTAACCATGACTTCTGGAGACAAATTTCAAGTCAGTCGTTCATTTATGAAAGCATTTAAACATGAAATTGGCCTTGCATAAACGAACGAATAATTAACTTATATATAATTTCATTAATGAGTATTTAGCCACTTGCTAATAACATTTTTCGTTATGCAAGTTTAGGTTAAATACTTTTTATTTATAGAAAAACGCCGTACCATTTGCTATTATTTTGTCTATTTGATTTTCAACTTGAATATATTGTAACTCACGTCCTAATTTTTGTAAGTCACAGACAAAACTCACAATAGTAAGCGTTTCCATAATATTCTATTTGTAAGGGAAAGAGAAAGGGAGCGTTAAAATATGGCAAATAAACAATCACAAAGTAATGCTCATAAAGGAAATCATAAGTTAGCAAAAACGTATAATTTCTTTCAGCAAGCATTAACGATTGCTATCGTACTATTTATATCTAAAATTATTGAAAGTTTCATACCATTTCCTATGCCAGCGTCAGTAATAGGACTCGTATTACTATTCATCCTATTATGCACTGGTGTTGTCAAATTGGGTCAAGTTGAAGGTGTCGGCACAGCATTAACGAATAATATTAGTTTCTTATTCGTACCGGCCGGAATTTCGGTTATCAATTCTTTACCAATATTAAGCCAACACCCAATTTTAATATTGTTATTAATTATTATTTCAACGTTATTACTACTTATCTGTGTAGGATTTGTCTCACAATTGTTCGTAACAAAAACATTATTCCCATCTAAAGAACAAAATGAACAAACTAAACTTGGGGAGGGTAACTAATGGTAGATCATTTAGGAATTACAACACCGTATTTTGGTATATTAGTCTCATTAATACCATTTGTCATTGCACAATATTTCTATAAAAAAACGAACGGTTTCTTCTTACTAGCACCACTTTTTGTAGCAATGGTTGCGGGGATCGTATTTTTAAAAGTAACAGGTATTAGTTATGAAAATTACAAAATAGGTGGAGACATTATTAACTTCTTCTTAGAGCCAGCAACAATTAGTTTCGCCATCCCTTTATATAAAAAACGTGATGTACTCAAAAAATATTGGCTACAGATTTTTGGTGGTATCGCAATTGGAACGTTAATCGCACTTATCTTAATTTACTTAGTAGCTATTGTATTCCAATTAGGCAATCAAATTGGTGCTTCAATGCTACCACAAGCTGCTACAACTGCGATCGCCCTTCCAGTATCACAAGGTATTGGCGGCGTTAAAGAGTTAACGTCATTAGCCGTTATTCTAAATGCCGTTGTTATTTCTGCATTAGGCACTAAAATTGTTAAGTGGTTTAAAATTTCAAATCCAATTGCTCGTGGTTTAGCACTTGGTACGAGTGGACATACACTTGGCGTAGCTTCAGCCAAAGAACTTGGTGAAACTGAAGAGTCAATGGGTAGTATCGCCGTTGTTATCGTTGGCGTAATTATCGTTGCCATTGTTCCACCATTAGCTTCAATTTTATTCTAAACATTTTAAAAAGAACCTGAACACAATGTTGTGTTCAGGTTTTTTTCGGTTTGCAATCATTAATTGATGCTTTGAACTTTATTGTCTCGTTTCTTACTATTACTTGTTGGATCAAGTTTCTTTTCTAAGAAGCGCAATCCTAAATCTATAATAATCGCAATTAACGCAATTGGAATGGCACCAGCAAGTATATAAACCGTACCATCAGTAGAGTTTGTACCACGTATAATAATATCCCCTAGTGTTGAAGCTCCAATAAATGAGCCAATTGCCACGATACCAATCGCTACAACTAGAGCAATACGGATACCACCAATAATCACTGATAATGACAATGGCAATTCAATCATACGCATGACTTGATTCTTAGTCATTCCCATCCCCTTGCCTGCATCTTTAATATTGTAGTCTACTTCGGTAATGCCAGTGTACGTATTCTTAATAATTGGAAGTAACGCATATAAGAATACTGCAAACACTACAGTATTAGGACCTAACCCAAGTGCTAGCATAAGTATTGCTAACATTGCGATTGCTGGAACTGTCTGGATAATATTCGCGATAGTAATAATAGGCCATGATAACTTCGTATATCTTGAAATTAATATCCCTATCGGAATGCCAATAATACAAGCGAATAACACACCATAAATAGACATTAATAAATGTTTGAAAAAGAGTTCCATAAGATAGCCAAAGTTCAAGGTATAGTATTCATAAAGTGAGCTTAACAAGTTACCTTTCATTATTTTTGACCACCTTTCTTACTGTCATCTTCAAAATAATTATGTTTCTTCAAATATTCTTCTGCAATAACGGCAGGTTCTTTACCTTTTCCATCCGCTTCATAGTTTAATTTCTGCATTTCTTTAGTACTAATTTGTCCCTGTAATTTTTTCAGTGCTTTATCAATTTCAGGGTGATCTTTGATTAATTTTTCAGTGGCTAATGGACTTCCATCATATGGTGGGAAGAATTTACGATCATCTTTTAAGATTTTCAAATCGTAAGCAGCGATACGTCCATCTGTTGAATAACCAACAGCAACATCTAATTTTTTATTTTTCAAAGCATCGTACACCAAACCAATTTGCATTGGGCGTGCACTCGCAAATTTAAACCCATAGTCTTTTTGGAAAGCTGGATATCCATCACCAGCACGGTTCATCCATTGTGTATCCATACCTAAACGTAATTCATCTTTATATCTTTTTAAGTCTGAAACTTTTTCTAAATGATATTTCTCAGCTACTTCTTTAGTAACCATGAATGCATACGTATTTTCAAACCCAAATGAGTCATAATATTTCTGATTATATTTTTCTTTAAATAATCTTTGTGACTCTGACATTGCTTTTTTAGTATCTTTTGTTGGTGGGGCATCAAGTACACTCGTCAATTCTGTTCCAGTATATCTTACTGCTGACATATTCACATCTCCACGTTGTAATGCATTATGTTGAATAATACTGGAACCTAAATTACCAACAATAGTAGGTTTAATTTTGCCATTTGTATAATGTTCTATCATTAATTTTTCAATATTTGCCATAATTTTTGTTTCACTAGTTTCTGTGGCAGTAATTTTCACACTATCTTTACCGTCACCATCGCCTAAACCTGGTAAACTACATCCAGATAATACGATGAGAGACATAGTAAGAAGTATGAAAGTAAGTTTTAACTTTTTCATAATTTTAAAATCCTCCCTTTGTATTTATCTAGATACTTTAAGCCCTTTAGGCACGGCCCACTTTTCAATAAAAGAAAGTATGAAATCGACAAGTAAAGCTAGACACGTTACAAGAATTGCAGCACTAATAATCATTGGTGGCTGATATAAATTTAATCCGTTAAAGACTAAATCACCGAGTCCACCAGCGCCAACGTAACTAGCTAATGTAGCCCAGCTGATTACGTATACACTTGATAAACGTATACCACTAAGTATAAGTGGTAAGGCTAATGGCAATTCGACATCTTTCATTAACTGCATCTTTGTCATACCCATACTTGTTCCAGCTTGGATGATATTCTTATCAATATTTTGTACTCCTAGAACTGTGTTGTTTAAAATTGGTAACAATACATAAATGAATAATGCGACAATCGCTGGCGTCTTACCTACACCAAAGATTGGAATCATAATGGCTAATACTGCTAACGTCGGAATCGTTTGAAGCACACCCGCTATCGTTAACACTACATTTGCAGTACGTTTCGTCTTAGATAATAAAATGCCTAACGGAACCGCAACTACAATCGCAATTAATAACGCGATAATTGATATGTAAAAGTGTTCTATCGTTTTCGATACAAGTTGGCTTCCATATTCTTGGAAAAATTGGCGCATTAACGATCAACTCCCGAATGATCAGAATTCTTCACATCATGCGTATCTAATCTATCTGTAACATCTTTTTGCTTTGTTGTAGCGTCATTTGGACGGTCTTCGGCATGTTCATTTTTTTCGATGTTACCTAACTCATTTTCGCGTTCGACATCATTCATGTGCGAATCAGACAATGTCATCTCATCATCTTCTTTACCCCAAATAGAGTCATAGACAATGTCGACAAGATTAGCACGTGTAATTAGACCTATAAGTGCGTTGTCATTATCAACGACTGGTACGTTTCTAACATTTCTCTTTAATATCGTACGTACGGAGTCTTGTAATTTAGAATCAATATGGACTTTGTAAACATCTCGTTGCATTGTATCGATTAATTCCTTACGTTGACGTAACCCTTGGTTAATATCTTCAATATCTAGGAATCCAAGTAAATGATGATGATTGTTAACAACAAATATTGTGTCGACACGTCTGTGTCGCATAACGTTGACTGCGTTATTGAGCGTGTCGTTGGCATTTACCGTAACAGGCTTAATCATCGCATCTTCAACCGTTCTCATATTCGGACGATCTTGAATCAATCTATTTTGTCCAATAAATTCTCTAACGAAATCATTGGCAGGATTTCTAAGAATATTATCCGGTGTATCGTATTGAACAACTTTCCCTTTAGACATGATACAAATTCGGTCTGCGAGCTTTATCGCTTCGTCCATATCATGTGTCACGAAAATAAATGTTTTCCCTAATTTCTTTTGAAGATCTTTAACTAAATCCTGTAAAGTGTCTCTCGTAATTGGATCCAATGCACCAAAAGGTTCATCCATTAAGATGATATCTTGCTCTGCAGCTAATGCACGCACGACACCAATACGTTGTTGTTGACCACCTGATAATTCTGATGGATAACGATCTAAATAGTCTTCAGGTAAGTCTACTAACTTGATTAATTCTTTTGCTTTAGCATCCTTCTTCTCTTTAGACCATTTAAGCAACTTTGGTACCAAGACAATATTTTCTCTAATGGTCATATGAGGCATCAATCCAATTTGTTGAATAACATAGCCAATACTTCTACGTAATTCAACTGGATTCATATTTCGAACATTCTTCCCATTCATTTCAATTGTGCCGTCAGTGGCTTCAATCATTCGGTTAATCATTCGTAAAGCTGTCGTTTTACCGCTACCGCTTGTCCCAATAAAGGCAATAAATTCACCAGATTCAATATCTAATGAAATGTTATCTACTGCTTTTTTAGGCTCTACGTCAAATCGGACTGATGAGTCCAAA